>CAZRFP010000011.1:34258-44425 GCA_964599535.1 uncultured Planctomycetaceae bacterium | reverse complement strand
ACCAGCGACCTCCGGGTTATGAGCCCGACGAGCTACCAACTGCTCTACCCCGCAGCCATTAGACCCACAATGTATTCGCGTTCGCGCGGCCTGTCAACAGCGCGATCCTGCCTGTCAAAAACAGCTCACTCCTGACTGTCAGAAGCAGCGCGATCCAACATGTCAAGAGAGGCGCTGCGGCTGCTCGTGCCGCCCGTCAACGGTTAGCGGCGAAGGGTCAATGACTTGTCGCGACGGGTCAACGGTTAGCGGCGAAGGGTCAATGGCTCGCATCGACGAGTCATCCGTACTCTGAGAGTCAACAACGGCCACGCGGTCTTGCCCGATCAGGTAGAGTCGTGCGCAAATTGAACTCGTCGCGTCTTGCGAAATCTGATCGCGTGTCGATTTGGCTCATGTTTGCCGGCTCGGGGGCGATTCGCGGAGAAAATCCCCGGGGCGTTGTGAGATTTGCCTGTTGGTCGTGTATCTATCTTAGCAGGCACATCACCGCGAAGGGGATGTCACGGCGCTGGGATGCGGATAAAATGGGTCGCGTTCGAGGAGTGAACGTGGACACCACCCGCGCCAGCCTGCTGCTTCGAATTCGTGACCGCGCCGACGCGGATGCGTGGGCAGTGTTTGATCGGATCTATCGACCGTTGCTCACGCGCTATGCGCTGCACATGGGGCTTGGACGCGACGACGCCGACGATGTCGTACAGCAAAGCTTCAACGCGGTGGCCGATCACATCGGCTCATTTGATTACAACCCGGAGCGAGGCCGCTTCAAGGCATGGTTGCGTACCTTGGTTCAAAACAAGGTGCGCAACGTGCTGCGCGTTCGTCGGCCGCTGGAAGCCGAGTCGGGCACGCTGAATTCGCTGCCCAGCACGGAGGAAAGCCCCGACGAGTCGTTTGAGCGGCTCTGGCGGCAAGAACACCTGTGGCATTGCCTGCGGGAGGTTCAGACCGAAGTGGAAGAGACAACCTACCGTGCATTTGAGGGCTACGTCCTGAATCAGCGGCCGGCCGAGGACGTCGCGCGCGATTTAGGCCTGAGCGTGAATCATGTTTACACGATCAAGTGGCGCCTGACGGACAAAGTCGCCGCGAAGATGAAAGCACTGGTTGACGGTGAGCCGTGAGACGTTGCCATCCTGCCTGTCGGACGCGCGGCACCGCGATCTGCTGTCCGGCGAAATTGACAAGCGTGCCGCCGAAGACGCCCGCCGCCATGTCGAATCGTGCCCCAAATGCGCTGCGCGGCAACGCGCGCTGCAGGTCGAACTGGAGTCGTGGGTCGCGGAACTACAGGCCGTCGGTCCGCCCATGACCGGCGGCGAATTGTCGACGCAACCGGAGCGCGCCGCTGAGACGGCGAATCTGCTGCCGAGTTTCCGAATTCTCGAAGAGATCGGCCGTGGCGGCCAGGGCATTGTCTATAAGGCCGTTCAGAAATCGACGCGTCGCGTCGTGGCGTTGAAGGTGCTTCGAGAAGGTCCGTTCGCGTCTCGCGACGCGCGGCGTCGGTTTGAACGCGAAATCGAACTCGTCGCCGGGCTTCGGCATCCCAACATCGTCACGGTCTTCGACTCGGGCGAAATGCGCGACGGACGGCCGTACTGCGTCATGGATTACATCGACGGCGAGTCGATCGACCGCCACTTTGAACGAACCCCGGCGACGCTGTCGGCGCTGGTTGGACTTTTTGCCGAGGTATGTGACGCGGTAAACTACGCTCACCAGCGCGGTGTGATTCACCGCGACTTGAAGCCGTCGAACATTTTCATCGACTCGGGCGGACGGGCGCGCATTCTGGACTTCGGACTGGCGAAGATGCTGGACGAAACGGAGCGAACGCTGGCGACATCGGAGGGCGTCGTTGCCGGAACACTGCCGTTTCTGTCGCCCGAACAAGCGCGCGGACGGAGCGAAGACATTGATATTCGCACGGATGTATACAGCCTCGGCGTGATTTTTTATCGCATTTTGTACGACGCGCATCCCTATCCGGTGAATGAAGGCTTGTCGGCCGTGCTTCATCACATCGCAGAGACGTCGCCCGCGATGCGCGCGGTCTCTGGCAAGTTCTTGATCGGCACATCCGGCGGGGTGTTGAGACGCCTTGCCGAACAGGAAATTGCGACGATACTCCTGAAAGCGCTTGCCAAGGAGCCTCAGCGCCGCTATCAGACCGCCGGCGATCTGGCGGCCGACTTGCGACGGTTTCTCGCGGGCGAGCCGATCGAAGCGAAACGCGAGAGCCGTCTTTACATCCTTCGTAGCCTGATTCGGCGACATCGAAACGCAGCGACAGCGGCGATGGCATTCGTGATTGTCGTAACGTTGTCGGCAGTGGCGCTGGCGGTGCTGTACAGCCGTCAATCGGTGCTTCTGGATCGTGTCCAAACCGAAAAGACGAAGGCGGAGCAGGCAGAGGCCCGCGCGTCGAAGCGATACAGCGAACTGCGTGAGCTTGCTCGTTCGTTTATCTTTGACCTCGACGGAAAGCTGTCGCATCTGGCAGGCAGCGCCCCGGCGCGAGAGTTCATCGTTACGAATGCGCTGGTCTATCTGAACAGTCTCGCCGAAGACATGGTGGAACAGGATGCCGATTCGCTGTACGAACTTGGCAACGGCTATATGTCGCTGGGCAACATCCTGGGCGATCCCGAAGCGCCAAACCTCGGCCGCCCTCAAGAAGCCTATGACAACTACCGCCGAGCGATCGAATTGTTCGAATCGGCTCACGCAGAACAGCCGGACAATCAGCAGATCATGTCGACCTTGTGGACGACGTATCGACGCGCGGCTGTCGTGCTGGACGGACTTCGACGCCGAGATGAATCGAATGCCGTCCTTGACAAGGCGCGGAAACTTCTTCAACGGATGGCAGTGCATTTCCCCGACGATTGGGCGATTCGCCGCAATGAGATCTTCACGCGTCAGGATCATGCGACCGCTCTTCGTTCAGCCGGCAAGATCACCGAGGCGCTTGCCGAATATCGAGCGTGTCTTGAAGAGACTGAACAGCTCGCGCAACAGCATCCGCGCCAAGTCATGCTTCAACATGATGTCGCTCAACTCAGCATACTGATCGGCAAAATCTATCTGGCAAACGGAGACGAGGCGTCCGCGGTGGAAATGCAGCGCCGCGCCGTTTCCGTGCTGGAGGCCCTTGTCGGCGCCAAGCCCCACGATGCGCGCTTCATTCTCGACCTGGCCACCGCACAGGATGAGCTTGGGCTGGTGCACCAGAAGGCCTCGCGGTCGAACGAGGCAATGCAAAACTTCAGAAGATCACTCGAGCTTGCGGAGCGCGTGCTGGCGTTTGACCCCGGTCTGATTCGCGCCCTGTCGGTGCGCCAATCGGCACTGTGCCGCATCGGCGAGATTGAACTCTCGCTTGGCGAGGATGCCAAAGCGGCCGAGACGTTTGAGCTTCACTTGCGCGCCGCCGAGGCGATCGTCGCCGCCCGCCCGGAATCGGCGGGAGCTCGGCGGGAAGTGGGCGTTGCGTATTACAAGCTCGCCGAGTTATGCAAGGTCCGAGCCGAACGCGACGGCGCGAAGGCCGAAGATCAACTCACGCAACGGCGATCCGCCGTTGAGTGGCTTATACGCTGCCGGGAGGTGTTTGTCCAGCTTCGCGATGAAGGACTACTGGCGAGAACCGACAGCGGCGTGATTGCAGACTTGGAATCCGAAATTACATCCGTCGAAGGTGAGATCAATCAGATCGGATCGTCCGAGTGATCGCAATCGGCAGAGCAAGCTGATCTGTGCGACGTACGTTTGCCCTGCTTTGCGTTAGTGCAACCCAATCGAACGACAGTCTTGCGAGCTTCACGAATACGGGTAACAACATTGATGTCGCCGCACCGGGAGTCGGAATACGAACGACGGTCAAAGGCGGAAGCTATGGCAGCGTTTCTGGCACGTCATTCTCGGCGCCGATCACCGCCGGCGTCGCGGCGCTGATCCTCGCGGCGAATCCGGGACTCACCGGACAGCAGGCCTTCTCGATCATTCGCGAATCCGCCGATGATCTGGGACCGTCGGGCTGGGATCCAGGTTACGGATACGGCCGTGTCAACGCGGCGAACGCCGTGATGATGGCGCTGGGTTACACGGGGGACACAATCGCGCCTACGGTGAATTTCGCCGCACCCACATCGGGCGCGTCGCTGAGCGGAACGACGAGCGTGCAGGTGAATGCGACCGACAATGTGGGCGTGACGCGCGTAAGGCTCTTCCTGAATGGATCCCTGACTGCCACGCTGAATTCCGCACCTTTTCAGTATGCGCTGAATACGACGCTCTTCTCGAACGGCTCATACGTGCTACGGGCTGAGTGCCGCGGACGCGGCCGGCAACACGACGAACGCGGAGATCCAAGTCACGTTCAACAACATCTTCGACACGACGCCGCCAACCATCGCGATCACCAGCCCCGCAAACGGAGCAACGGTCAGCGGCCAAATCAATGTGACATTCAATGCAAGCGACGACACGGGCGTAACAATGGTGCAACTGTATGTCAACGGATCGTTGAACAAGACTGCCACTGCAGCGCCATTTACCATCAAATGGAACACCAAGCAAGGCGGAAAAGGCCCCGCAACGCTGGAAGCACGCGCTTATGATGCTGCCGGCAACATCGGCTTTTCGCAGCAACTGACGGTCTTGCGCTGACGGGTGCCGAGATCGTAGGTCACAAACGCGTCGGCAAGAAACGCGAAAATGTTCTTCATGCGAAAAGCACCAAGATGTGCAAATTGGAAAGACGGTGAATCCGAGGGGTTCTTACTGGAGCCGAAGGGAGTCGAACCCTCGACCTCTTGCATGCCATGCAAGCGCTCTCCCAACTGAGCTACGGCCCCGGTTTTTGGATGTCGGTCGCACGCAGGCGATCCTGCCGTGGTACGTCGTTTCTTGACGACGTGGAGTTGGAGTTTAATACGTTCGTCCGCTGCCTGTCAACGGGTGATGGCAATCTACGGCGGCCGCGTCAACCGTCCGAGTGCATTGCCTGCCGGATTTGCTCCACCGCGCGGCGCGGATCGGCCGACGCGATGACGGCCTGAGAGACGGCCACGGCGAAACACGGACGGCGCCGCGCTTCACTCTGGTCTCCATCGTCAAACGAATTCTGTGATTGAGCAAATCCCAGGAGACTGCCGCGTGCCAACGCTGTTACTAGCGATGCAACGTTGTCCGGCGAGATCCCGCCGATCGCGACAAGCGGAACATTCGCGGCACGAGGCTCGACACTCGATTCGTCGCTCGCACGGGCGATTCGATCGGACGCGGCGCAAAGTATCTCGGGGCCATTGACGGGCACATCGGGCTTCGTCCGGGAAGCGAACATCGGCCCTACGCCAAGGTAATCCGCGCCGCTTGCCAGTGCATGCGTAACCTCATCCACGCCGTGTGTGCTCGCGCCGATGATCCGATGCGGGCCGACGATTCGGCGCGCCGCTTCGATCGGCAGATCATCGCGACCGAGATGCACGCCGTCGGCATCGACCAGCACGGCGATATCCGGCCTGTCGTTGATGATGAGTAGCGCGCCATGTCGCCGCGTGGTCTCGCGCAATTTCTCCGCTCGAGTAAGGAGTTCACGATCGGGCAGCCGCTTTTCGCGTAACTGAATTACATCAGCCCCACCGCTCAGCGCTGCCTCGGCGACCGTGAGCCAATCTCCGAGGCAGAGATCCGCCGTCATAAGCACATGCAGCCGCGCTTCACAGAGGCGATGGAAACGAGGTGCGATGACAAACAACTGCTGCTCGATTTCGTAAACGTCGTATCGAATGGCCTCAATCGATGCCGCCGCCTCGGAACTCACGATCTTGCCGTATTCCTCAACGCAGCGCAGCGCTTCCGTTGCGCGGGCGGCCGCAGCGCGGGCGACCGCGGCAGGGTCGATCCGAACGCGCTCCGCATCGGTCGTGAGGCGCGTACCGACATCTCCGACGATGTCGCGCTCGCGAAGCAATGCAGCAAGCCCAAATCTGCGAGCGGCCGCCGCCAGATCGTGACGACGCTGCTTGAGCCGACATGCCAAGGCCTCATCATCGAGAATCATCCGCGCGTGCTCCTCCAACACGCGCAGCGCTTCCCGCGCTCGGTTGAAATTCGCATCGAGTATTCGCAAAACAGAACGGTCCATACTGAAGAATTGTAGGAGAAAACAATAACCGTGGGCAGGCCTGACGGAATTGAAAAGCAAACTCGACCAAGATTGGCAACAAGCGAAGCGTCAGGTCACTCACCGCCGCTCGCTCGAGCGATTCGCGTTCCGTCGCGATGCGGACGAACAAACAGGCAGAACAATCCGAGAATAAAAAGGGTGGCTGCTCCAGCGCCGCAAAGCCCGCCCAACAGGCCGCCCGATGCTATGTCTCCGCCCGTGTTCTCATCGTCACAGCCTGCGGAGTAAATCGAAGCATCGGCGCGCTGGCAATCTTGATCATTCTCCTCGATTTCAGGGTCGCCGCCCCAGTCATCGTCTGCTACATCCGCGGCGGGTTCGGATGTCGCGCGGGCCGGGAAGCTGATACGACTAATCGCACCCGTGGCCAATTCAGAATAGTAAAGCCGTCCATCCGGCCCCTGCACAATATCTACGGTATTTCCTTCTGCCTGTACAAAAAGCGTATGACTCGCCACCCGATCGCCATTCAATACAACGCGAAACACTCTGCTAAGCGTGTAGTCAAGATGAAATAGATTCCCGCGATAGTCATCCGGAAAGTGATTGCCACTATAAGCAACAATACCCGCAACGCATGTACCCTCATCCGCATAGTCAAGAATCGGCGAGGTGTATCCTCCGCCATCGCCCCCAAGCGCGCCCCCTTCACGCGCCGGCCAGCCATAATTTCGACCGGGGCGAACCAAGTTGATTTCTTCTCGGCGCGGCGTACTGAACGAACCTACATCGGTGGCAAAAAGCCGACTCTCTTCGTCGAAGCAGAAGCGAAACGGATTTCGGAATCCAATCGCGTAAATGGAACTTGGCGCACCGGTTGCCGTCGTGTAGGGATTATCTTGAGGTGTCGCGCCCTCCGGCGTGATGCGACATATCTTACCGGCCAACGATGTGGAGTCCTGCGCCAGGTCCGCGATGCCATTGTCGCCGATTGAGAAGTAGAGCATCCCGTCGGGACCGAAGCGCAGGCAACCCCCATTGTGAATGGAGCCGCTCGTGGGCAAATGCCCTCGCACAACGTGCGGTTCGACGCCGACGCCGTTGGCGATTCGATAGCGAACAATCTGCTGCTCATCGGGCGAAATCGTTGCAAACACATACATGAACGGCGAGCGCGAGTAATCCGGATCGAGAGCAATGCCGACGAGTCCACATTCAAAGAAAGTGTGTGATCGCAATTCAATAACCGGCTTTTCACGAAGCACGCCGCGCATGGCAATGCGAACCGTTCCGCCCTTTTCCGCGATAAACAGACGGCCGTCCGGATCAAACGCCAAGGCTGTCGGTTGGCTGAGGCCTAGAAGATATGTCGTGGATTCAAACTCTGGCTCTTGTGCACTTACAACACTTGATGGCTTGAAAAGCACAAGACCGCCCAATAGAAACAGCTTTATTGTACATCGCGATCTCATTCGATTTCCGTTCAGTCGTTCTCGCCGGACATTCAACACGCTGCTTGTTCTGGCAAATACGAGCGTCGCGATAGTGGCACGCCGGAGTCCTCACGCGCGGATTGTCACGAGACCGCGACCTGTCCTATCTGACTCAGGGTTGCTCGCCATCGATACTCTGCGCTATGCACACGACTGATTACGAGGTTTTCACAGTGTTACTAATCGACTCATCGAAACAACGCCGAACCGATGCTTTCGTCATATGTCTCGCCTTCGATCTGGAAGATCGGCCGAGGATCAAACCCGAGCCAATCGCGAATAGCGCTGCTGAAGACAGCTCGAAAATCGACGTAGTACGGCAAATGGCCTCGCGCCAAATCAGCCGAGGTGACATTTTGTCCGTGCAGCCCGCCACGTACGCGCGGTCCGGCCAGGAACATGTGTCCACCATGGCCGTGATCCGTACCCGGGCTGCCGTTTTGCTCGTTGCGCCGGCCAAACTCGCTGAAGAATACGATGCAGGTTCGATCCCAGAGCCCCATGGCCTGCAAGTCCGCGACGAACTGCTGAAATTCTCGGTTGACGCGAGGAAACAGTTCAGCGTTCATTTCGCGCTGTGAACCATGCGTGTCAAATCCGTCGTAGCGCACTTTGACAATCTGTGTGCCCAAGTCAGCCGATGCATATTGCGCCGCGCGGAAAAACTGCCCGCGCGCTGTGCCGGTGGATTGAAAGCTCGCTGTTCTGGTGCGAAGGTCTTCGCCACGAACATTGATGCGATTGTATGTTTCGGTAATGCCTTGCTGTATTTCGTTACGCTCTTTATCGAGTGTTGCGAGCCGAGCAAACGCTGAGGCTGCTGAACGGCGATAGGTGTTGTCGGGATAACCGTAACGAGCCGGATCACCGATTTGCGCCGTGTCGAGAACACCGAACGGCGCGTTGAAGTACATCTTTCGGAGTCGTTCGTACCATGACGCGCTTGTGCCCACATTGGAACTTAGATTTCGCACACCAAAGCGGTAGATTTCCTGGCTTTCGAAGTGCGATCCGTTTGAATTTGGATAGGCGCACTGCTGAACAATCGCCATCTGTCCCTGCTGATAAAGATCAGCGAAGAACTGAAACTGTCGATTGATGCCGTAGTCGGGGTTGTCATTTAATGGAACAACCTCGTCGGCCGTCAACGCCAGATCAGGCCTCATGCTGATATAGCGGCTGCTTCGATATGGAGCCAGGAAGCTCAGTGCATCCAGTCCTCCAGCCAATTCGCAAAGCACAAGAAGATTGCCTGTGCCTCCGGTTGACTGGGCGTAACTTGATGCAACGGAATGGAGCAGTCCATCGCCCAACGCAACCGCGCCGGCACCGGCCGCGGCGCGTCTCAGAAACGACCGGCGATTCAGTAGCTTTTTACATTCATCGCATCCGTTCATTTTGCGCTCTCCGAAAGTTCTTTTCGACTATGTCCGATGCGTCAGACGATTCCGTGCTATCTTCCGATGACGCCTTCATTCATGCACATCAACTTCAGCAACTCCTGAACCAGGCGAGGCTGGTTATTGGGGTTTTCGAGATGGAACGCCAAGTAGCCGTCCTGATCGAGCACTTCAATGTAGATTTCGATCTCGGCCGGCGTCAGGTGAAGGTGAAATACTGAGGCGATGGCGTCTACGATCTCCCTCCGTGATTCTCTCAGATTCCATCGGTCGCGGTCCGGCAGAATGTGATAAGGCAAGCCAGTAACGCGATCAGGACCATACTCCATCGTTCGCCCCAGCGCCCGGATGCGTGAAATAACCCACTGATCCTCCATCCACGCCAGGTCTTCGTCCCAGCCGTTTACGCCGGGGGGATCAAGCAGTTCCATGCCCGAGTCAGACAGGTCATTGACCAGTCGATCGAGAATGAAGCCCTGTGAGTCTTCTGAGTACATGCGCATATCCAGGGTACGGGCGACACTTACGATGTGCTCAACGGGTGACGACACCTGATTGCCCCGTGCGTCAGTGGAAAAGAACGCCTTTGATAAGAGGATCTTCCGAACCACCGGAGCAATTTCGAAACCGGACTGAATAAATACATCGGCCAGCGTGTTGACCTGTTCGTCCGTTGGCGAGTTGTGGATATAAAGTGTAAACAGATTTCGCGCAACGTACGCCGCGGCCTCGGGCTGCGCCAATGTAAGGTTGATGATGCCGACGTAATCGTGGTTTGCCGGCTGGGCGCGGTCGGGGAAGATGCTCTTGATTGTCTCATCATGATTGATGAGATCGAATACCGGCCGGGCATCGAGGCCCGCTTCCCTCAGTAGCGTAATGCCTGTGAACGCCCGAGAAGCATGCTTGATGTCCTCCTCGGAATAGAGCACGTCACGGCCGAGCGTAAATAGCTCCCAGAATTCGCGTGCATAGTTTTCGTTCGGGTTGTGCTTTGGACTGTTCGCGCCGTCGAGCCAGATCAGCATCAGCGGGTCGAGCGTGAGCTGCCGCAGAAATTCGCGGTAATTGCCGAGCGCATTGGCCCGCAGCATCTCGCAGTGGAGCACGCCGAGGTTCTGGTCGCCGCCGCCGG
>CAZRFP010000011.1:0-34248 GCA_964599535.1 uncultured Planctomycetaceae bacterium | reverse complement strand
AGCCAGATCAACATTAACGGATCAAGCGTCAAGGCCTGAAGAAACGACTTGTAGTTTCCCAGGGAATAGCTGCGAATCATGTCCCAATGCTTGGCCGCCAGGTTTCGATCGCGATCGGTCAGCACGCGTCGTGATGTGGCAAATCGATCATGCCAGAACAGCGCGAGCCTCTCGCGGGCTGGGTTGTTGCCTTGCAGGAGAAACGCCATCCATCGTTTGGGAATATCGTTTCCGTATGTCTCAGTGAAGCGTCGAAACGCGTTCGTCTCCTGACGAATTGTCAGCAGATCGTCCACCGTCGCTTCCAGCCCACGTGCGACAGCTGCCTCAATTTGCTTCGGCGTCGCTCCGAATGCGGCACGACGATACAGGTGATAAGCGTCGTCCGGTGTAAACTCATCGGTGTACTTGTCAAGTGAATTGCTTCCGGGCAGAAGATTATCCAGTAAGTTATCACCCTGCTCATCACAACCTGCGGCCAATGCGCACGCAACCGCCGGAATACAATACCACCATCGTCTTCGTCTTCCCGACATGGAATCTTCCCCCAATTCGCGTTGCAAGGCCTCAAATGGTGAACATGTAATGCACCTAAGCACGACAGGCTTGGCGTCGTGAAGATGCCATGCACACGACACGCACACTTGGCGCGCGATCGTATAGACTCATGTTCGACTCATTCCGGCGCTGATCTCTCCGCTCCCGCCGCCGCCGAAAGCCGTGTTCTTTCCCACCAACCGTTTGTTCAGAACTGCATTCGCTTGACGAAGCGGCGCCATCCGAGCACTGCGATGAGCGGTTTCCCAGTCGGCGCCAGCCTGTCGTTTCGCGTGACGATCGATCCGACACAGCTATCGAGCCGCTGCCTCATGTTAAAATAGGTAAAATACGAAGCTCGAAACGTCAAAGCTGAACTTCGGACGCTGCGATGATTACGGAATCCGCCGAAACCGCGTGTTCGCCAGAATCTGCTCCAGCCCCAGGGTGATAATCGCGATCAGCAGCGGAGGCGGCAGTGAGATGCGTCCGAGTTGTATCCACCGATAAGCGAGTTCTTCATATAGGAAATAGCGCTTCTCATCGACCGTGCTGCGTTCCAGCTTATCGATGGCAGCGTAAACCTCCGTGAGACCGCTGGCGGATGAAGCGCGAAAGTACTCGCCGCCGGTCACTCTCGCCACGTCGCGCATCTGCCGTTCGTCGAGCATTTGGCCGTCGGCCGGGACCGGCGGCACCGCTCCGATGGCATACACCTTGATGCCCAGTGCCTTCGCGGCTTCGGCGGCTTGAATCGGCGAGTACTTACCCGTGGTCTGCTGGCCGTCGGTCAATAGGATGACGGCGCGACTGGTCAGGCGGAAGTCCTGCTCTTGACTGAAACGCCGGTCGATATTGCGGATGCGTTCGATGCCGAGCAGCAGCGCATCGCCGATCGAAGTGCCCTGCTCGCGGTCCTCCCATGGAATCTGTACTTCCTCTAGAGCGCGTATCACGTGGTCGTGATCCCAGGTGAGCGGGCAGACCGTATCGGCATAGGTGCCAAAAACCGTCAGTCCGACAAGATCGCCTTTACGGCCGGGCAGTGCTCCGCCGTCGCCCTTAACAAACCTCTTCACAACTTCCTTCACGACTTCGAGGCGTGATTGAAAGCGGCCAGAGCCGATCGGAAAGTCTCGCAAGCCCATGCTGCCGGAGCGGTCGATGACCAGCTCGAGCGCGACGCCCTCGGTCTGCACGCGCGTCATCTCGTCGATCTTGCGCGGGCGGGCAACACAGATGACAAGCAGGAGGATGACCAGCGATCGCAGGATTGGGACAATGTAACGGCCCTTTGCGCTCCAACTCGATCTATACGAGGGCATCAAGTTAATTGAGGAAAAACGCAACGCAGCTCGGCGGTTCGGATTGCTCCACGACCACCATGCAAGCGGAACAAGTACCAGCGCCGCCGGCAGCACCCACGGATAAGCAAAGGCGTCCAGCAGCCGCATCATGCAACGCCTCCGTGCCGCGATGGCGATGAGGCCGTCGTCAATGAAGTTTCCACTGATGGCGTGCCCTGCTCGATCGGGATGGTCTGCACGACAAATTCCCGCGCACACTGCCCGACCCATGTCGTCTCGTCATAAGTGGGAATCTGTTTGGCATATTTGACGGGGTCGCACGCCCCCACGAAGCGTTGCAGCGTCGACTTCTGATCGTCGTCGAGAATCTCCGCTGATTGAAGTTCGCGCACGAATTCTTCGCTGGTCTGCTCGCCCGCCATCAGGCCGAATCGCCGCTCGATGTAGCCGCGCAAAAGGCCGTTTACGCGATAGTAGTAGTCTTGCACGAGGCCGCGTTCGACAAGCTTCTCTGCCTCGAGGCGATCCAGCTCTCGCAAAGCCCAGAGATGGGCCGGTTCAGGCGGCGGCACGGGGCGCGCTTCAATCGACGGCCGTCCCTTTTTCACGACCATCCGCGCAATCAGCGCGACCAACGCCACAAAACCCACGGTGCCCACGATCCACCAGAGCAGTCGCGATTCGAACGGCAGCGTGACACGTATCGCCCCCTTTACGTCGGCCAACGACGCATCGACCATGATCTCGATCGATTCGACCAGCAATTGACCGCGATAAACGGCGGTCGAGCCGTCGGCTTTCTCGCGCGGGTCCTCGAATACGAACGGCAGCGCCGGGATCGTCCCGACACCGGGCATCACGCAGACGAGCTTATACTCCCATTCGGCGCAGTCATTGAACGCACCGCATGGCGGCTCCGTTTGCGTCGTGTCCGTCACTTCGAAGTGACCGAGCTCGCTTTCGATCAACGGCACTTGGACGGTCACGCCCTTTTCGGCCTCAACCCGCACTGTCAGCTTGATCGGCTCGCCGCCGGCAGTTCGATCGCGATCGGCCGTTACGGTGACACTCAACGGACCGTTTTTTGCCGTGCGTGTGATCGGCTGCGACGGCGCACGCTGCGTCGCGGGGGCAGTTGCCGTCGGCGCGGCGGGCGAGTCGCACCCCATGAATGCCGGCATGCACAAACACATGCAGGTCGTTTGCACGATACGCATGCGAACTCGTCGCCCTGTCTCCCCTGCACGCCACATCACGCCCTACGCTCCCGCGCGCGGAAGTAGCGCGTCAACGGCTCGACAATGGACAGGCCTGTTGTGAGCGTGATCGCCTCCATGTCCATGCGTCGAAACATGGCTGCCCGCGATTCGGCTCGCTGTTCGTCCGCCGCTTGATAGGCCTCGCGAAATCTCGCACTGCTGGCGTCGACGAGCACGCGCTCGCCGGTCTCGTTGTCAATCAGCTCAATGAAGCGCGCCCTGGGCAGCGACATTTCGCGCGGATCGCGCACGGCAATCGGGATGATGTCATGCCGCCGCCGCGCAACATGCAAGGGCTTTTCGTAGCCCGTATCGAGAAAGTCGCTGATGATAAAGACGACCGCGCGGCGGCGGACGACGCGATTCAGGTGTTCCAGCGCGGCGGCGATGTCGGTGCCCTTTCCACGCGGCTCAAACGTCAGCAATTCGCGAATCACGCGCAGCACATGCCGCGTCCCCTTCGCCGGCTTGACGTGTAACTCGATGCTGTCGGAAAAAGCGATGAGGCCGACCTTGTCGTTATTCGTGATGGCGCTGAACGCCAGTGTCGCACCCACTTCGGTGACCAGCTCTCGCTTCAACTGGCCGGCCGTACCGAACGACTGCGAGCCGCTGGCATCTACGAGGAGCATGACGGTCAACTCGCGTTCCTCACGAAATCGCTTGACGAAGGGCTTGCCATGACGGGCGGTCACATTCCAGTCGATGGATCGAATGTCATCCCCCGGCTCGTACTCTCTGACTTCTTCGAATTCGATGCCCTGTCCTTTGAACGCGGAATGATACTGCCCGGCGAAGACATCGCTCGCCATATGACTCGTGCGAATCTGAATCCGCCGTATTCGCTTTAACAGTTCCGACGTTTCCACGCGGTCATGCCCCTCTCGGCGTTTCTCACGGTACGGGCACGTGTTCGAGGATCATCCGGACGATGGAGTCGCTCGTCTGCTCTTCCGCTTCGGCTTCGTAGCTGATAATGACGCGGTGGCGCAGAACGACGAGGGCCACGTCCTTGACATCCTGCGGCGTCACGAAACCACGGCCTGCAAGGAAGGCATTGGCCTTGGCGCCCAGCGTCAGCATGATCGAAGCGCGCGGCGACGCGCCGTACTGGATGAGGTGGCCGATATTCAGCTTTACGCTCGACGGATCGCGTGTCGCCACCACGATCGAGACGATGTAGTCCTTGATTTTGTCGTCGATGTAGATCTCATCCACGACGCGGCGGGCCTTGAGAATCTCCTCTGGCGACATGACCGGGCGAATCTCGGCGCCGGGCTGCGTCGTCGCCATGCGATCGAGGATGCGGCGCTCCTCCTGCGGCGTCGGGTATGTCACCGTGACCTTGAGCATAAAGCGATCAACCTGCGCCTCGGGCAGCGGGTAGGTGCCCTCCTGCTCAATCGGGTTTTGCGTTGCCAATACGAGAAACGGCTGCGGCAGCGGAAACGTTGCGTCGCCGATCGTCACCTGCCGTTCCTGCATTGCTTCAAGCAGCGCGCTTTGCACCTTGGCCGGCGCGCGGTTGATCTCGTCGGCAAGGATGATGTTCGCGAAGATCGGCCCCTTCTTCACGGTAAACTGCCCACTTTGCGGCTGAAAGACCAACGTCCCGATCAAGTCGGCCGGAAGCAGGTCCGGGGTGAATTGCAGGCGGCGAAAGCCGGTGTCGATCGCACGCGCCAGTGTCGCGACGGCCGTCGTCTTCGCCAGACCCGGCACGCCTTCGAGCAGGATATGGCCATTTGATAGGAAGCCGATGAGCAGATTCTTTACCATCGCCTCCTGGCCGACGATGATGCGCCCCATCTCTTCGCGCAATCGATTGAACGGGTCGCTGGCGGCCCGTACCATTTCACCGATGTTCTTTACGTCGAGTTGAGACACTTCGGTTTCTCCTCCGTAGTTGCGGTTTGCGATTTCAAGAGCGCCGGCGGCTGGTCGCGGCCGGCATTCCGGTGTGTATCGCCGCCGTCGCGCTGCGCGCAACGCCACTTATCCCATAAAGACGATCGATCATGCCGAAACCTGTCACGCCGGCGTCATCGCCCGATCCGCTGTCGCGAAACGTCCCGGTGCGCGATTAGGTGTCACACAGTCGCCTCGCGTGCGTCCAACGTCGCGCGAGTATCTCGTGTATGTGCGCACCGCCGACACGGCGACGCCACCGTTAACCTAGATTGGGTCTTATGCCGGTGCAGTTTGATACGATTCATCGTTCGTTTTCGGGCGACGCCCCACGAGAAACACCAGCGCGGCGAGGATCGCCATCGCGATGCCCGTGCCATAGTAGACGTTCCAGTTTGCATGATAAAACTCGGCATGATTCGTGATCAGCCAGTAGTCGAGCAGATCGGTGCAGAGCAGCCCGACGACGGCCGTCAGCGCGGCGTATGGCAACTGCGTGCGTACATGCATCGTCAGATCGCACTCCGTCGTGATGGATGAGAGCACCGTCGTATCGCTGATCGGCGAACAGTGGTCGCCAAACACCGCTCCCGTCAACACCGCGCCGATCGACGCATAAAACAAAGGCTCGGCCTGCTCAACCGGCATGTTGCCGAGCAGCCCGGACGCGATCGCCACGGCCGTCGGGCAGAGGATGCCCATCGTTCCCCAGCTCGTGCCGGTTGAAAACGAAACGATGCACGCCGTGATGAAAATGACCATTGGCAATAGCGGTACCGCGAAGTTGCCCGCTGCCACCTGCTGCTCAAGAAAGCGGGTCGCCACTTGCCCAAGCTGCAAGTCCTTCATCGCACCCGACAGGCCCCACGCCAAGATCAAGACGATCTGCGCGCCGAAGATTCGCTGCATCCCGCCTGTCATCGCTTCCATCGTCTTTGAGAGCGAAAGCGTGCGCGATGTAACGGTCGAGACGGCTGCCACGACCACGGCCGTCAGTCCGGCGTATAACAGCGATTTATACGAATCGGCCTGCCCGAGGATCGTTTTGATGCTCTCGATGATGTCGCCGAACGAGCCGAATGCCAGCGGCAAGCCTTCTTCAACACAACTGTTGCGTCCGGTGATCATGAGGAGCGTCAGGGTCATGACGACGAGCACAAACACCGGCAGAAAACCCAGCATCCAATGGCTGATGTCATTCGAGTCATTCGATCGAGTTGCGGCAATGGCGGTCGAATCGCGGCCCTGTCGCGCGGAGGCCTCCGCCTTGCGCATCGGACCGAAGTCGCGGCCGGTCAGCGCAATAATCAGCACGACGAACAATGCCAGCCATGCGTACGTTCGGTAGGGAATCGAGTTCCAAAACGCCGCGGAACCGTTGACGTTCGCTAGGAATGCGGGCTTGTTGTCACCAAGGCCGCCAATGGCGCCATCGAGGTAGCTGATCTCCGCCGCAAGCCAGGTACCGATGAATACAGACGCGACGGGAGCGGCTGTCGAATCGACGATGTACGCCAGCTTCGCGCGGCTGAGCCGCAGTTTGTCAAAGACTGGCCGCATCGAAGGCCCAAGGATCATCGCATTGGCGTAATCGTCGAAGAAGACCAGCAGCCCGCCGCCGAATGCACCGAGTTGTCCGCGCTGCGGTGTTCGCATCCAATGTGTAATGCGGGCCACCATCGCCCGCGTGCCGCCGTTGGCCTCGATGATCCCGATCATCCCGCCGATGAACTGTGTAAAGAGGATGACGTAGAGGTGGCCGTATCCATCGTCCAATCGATCCGCGTATGCTTCCGTGTTCTTGGTGAATTCCGCCTTGAATCCCTCGGCAGAAGGAGGAATGAAGACGCCGAGCACATAGTGTTCGATGGCGTAGATGACCATCGCGATGGGGTTCGACTGCCCCTCGAAGACGCACATCATGACCGCCGCGCATAGGATACCCAAGGCAAGCGATGGGATCACCTGCCTCGTGACGATCGCCAGCACGATGGCCACGAGTGCCGGCGCCAGCGCCCACATGTCGAAATAGGAGGCCGGTGTCCTTTTCGACACTTGTGGCACCGGCGTCTCGCCGGTGACTTTCGAGCCATCCGTTTCGATCTGTGGTGCGCTCGCATTAGGTTTCGGCTTTAACGCTTCGGTTCCCACATCGGACTGATCGGCATCAGGCGGCGCTGTCTGCCCCATGAACAACGGCAGGCACACGAGCACCAGTGCGACGGGCAGCCACCAAGCGTCCGCGCCGCGCTTTCTTTGAAGCAACGCCGGTCGGTCACGACATGATCGTTCCCCGCGAATCATGGGGCGAACTCTATCCGCGCATCGCGTGGTTTTCAATCGGACGCGCGTTTGATACGATCCGGCACATGTCCGACGCCGCCTTTCTGAAATGCATCCGCCCTGCCTGTGGTGCGACGTTTGATCTGGCTCACGAACCGCACGCCTGCAATGCCTGCGGTGCGCTGCTGGATGTTTCGTATGACTGGGAGCGTCTCACGCCGCCGGGGCATCTTTCGTTTTTTGAAGATCGTCGCGGCGTGAGGGGCGAGGCGATTGACGACTCCGGCGTCTGGCGCTTTCGCGAGCTGCTCCCCTTCGCCGCACCGGATCAACTCGTCACCATCGGCGAAGGGCGAACGCTATTGCAGGCCCCGGACGTCGCGCGGCTCGATTTGCCGCTGAAGCCCGGCCATTTGCACTTTCAATACGAGGGCCTCAACCCCTCCGGCAGTTTCAAGGACAATGGCATGGCCGCGGCCTTCACGATGGCGCGGCTGCTCAACCGCCGCCGGGTCGCCTGCGCTTCCACCGGCAATACGAGCGCCAGCCTCGCGATGTTTGCATCCCTCACGCGTTCCGCCGACGACGCGCCGATGCAGGGCATCGTTTTCATCGGTGAGTGCAAGATCGCGCACGGTAAGCTGAGTCAGGCCCTCGATCACGGCGCGCTGACGATTCAAATCGCGGGCGACTTCGACGCCTGCCTCGATCGCATTCAAGAAACCGCCGATCGACTCGGGCTGTATCTGATGAACTCGGTCAATCCTTTCCGGCTTGAAGGTCAGAAAGCGATCATGTATCGCGTACTGGAAGGGCTGAACTGGGAGCCTCCGGACTGGATCGTCGTTCCCGGCGGCAATCTTGGTAACACCAGCGCGTTCGGCAAGGCCTTCACTGAGTTGAACATGCTGGGGCTTTGTCATCGCATTCCGCGCCTTGCGGTTGTCAACGCACGCGGGGCAAACACGCTCTATGAGCTGCATCAGAAACGTGGACTGCACTGGCGCGATGGCGAGTGGGACGCGCCGGCCGTAGACCACTACTACCGTGAACTCCGCGAACAGGGCCGCAAGGCCCAGACGATCGCTTCTGCCATCGAAATCGCTCGCCCGGTGAATCTGCCCAAGGCGCTGCGATCGCTCGATGTCATGAGCGGCGTCGTGACCGAAGTATCGGATGCGGAAATCCTCGAAGAAAAGGCCCGCATCGGCCGCGTCGGGTTCGGCTGTGAGCCGGCCAGTGCCGCGAGTCTTGCAGGCCTTCGCAGACTCATGGCCGAAGGCGGGATCGACGCTGATGCCCGCGTCGTTTGCATTCTGACCGGCCACGCGCTCAAAGACCCGGCCGCCACGGTTGACTATCATCTGGGCGTGGGAAGTGATGCTTCAGCGGCAGGCGCATTGAAAGTGCGGAGGGCACCATCGCATGACGTCCCGTTGCGATTCGCCAACCGGCCGATCTGCGTGCCCGATGACCTGGAGGCCATTTGCCACGGCATCGAATCGCACGACAGGTCGTAATGCACCAGTATGTCGCCCTTGTCGGTCTGAATTATTGAACTGTCGTTGAAGGGAACAATTGGAGTATCGCCGAAATGTCATCACCGCCTGTTGATCTTATCGCCCTTCGCGAGCGCATCTTTGAAACGTTGCGCACGATTCGCGATCCGGAGATACCCGTCAATATCGTCGAGCTGGGACTGATCTATCGCTTGGACGTGACGGAGAGCGGCGAAGCGGCTGTTCAAATGACGCTGACGACGCCGAATTGCCCGGTGGCCGGCGATCTATTGAAGGAAGTGGAGCAGAAAGTCCGAGCGGTGGAAGGCGTAAACACCGCGAAGGTCGACCTGGTCTGGGAGCCGCCGTGGGAACGATCGATGATGTCCGACGCCGCGAAGCTGCAACTCGACATGTTCGACGGCGATATTCCATCGAAGAAAGACAAGTTCACCAAGCTCGGCCGACTTCGATAATCGGGATAACGTCGCGATGCGGACGAATCAAAGCTGCCGTCAAACCGTGCCGGCGGTTTCCTTGTCGCGGCTCTTGCGGAACAGATCGAAGTTTCGAGCGGTGCCCCAACGGTCTGAAACTAGGGTGTCGGGCAAGCCGCCGCGATGATCCGACAAGAGATCGAGCGGCTCACGCATTTCCGCCGCAAACTGGTTTCGGGCGATGAAGCGAATGCCGAGTCGCGACACGCCGCGCTCGGGAGTGCCGATGTTGACGACGATCCCCGACTCGCGACGCACTTCCGCCGGATCGCCGTTCTCGTTGTTGCCGCGCGTTTCAATTTCCAACTCAAGGTGTTCCCCGAGAATCGGCGCATTGCAGGCGGTGGTCAGCAGCGCCGCCCCGCACGTTGAAAGATCGATGAGATGGGCGGGCGTGACATCGATCGAACCTTCGGTCCGCAGCATAATCGGTTGACAGGCCGGCGTGCGGGGGTCTCGTCGTCGTTCGAGCGGATCGCGGTTCATGGTTCACCTCAAGGGCCATCGTCGGCCGCGGGAGTAACAGCGCCCGCGCATGCGGCATGACCGACGGTCGCTACATCGGGCAGGTCCCCGAACTCGATAAGTTAATTTCAGGACGAAGCCGCCGGACGGGAGCGATTCTCCCGACGCAAACAACGGCAGCATAGCGCACCGATAAGAACTTGATTTTCAGCATTGTTGACGGCCGTGGATCGCCCCTGATGCATGGCGGCCTTGAAATGAAGCTCGATCGGTGTCTTAATGCCGATCTTTGCCCGACGACAGGATTCAACCCGGAAGGAACGCCCGATGCGCTGGTCGCAGTTTTTCATCGTCACCACCAAGGAAACCCCGAAGGACGCCACCGCACCTTCACATCAGCTCATGCTTCGCACCGGCATGATCCGACAGCTTGCGGCCGGCGTTTACAGCTATCTTCCGTTGGGCTATCGCAGTCTGCGCAAAGTCGAAGCGATCGTTCGCGAAGAGATGAACCGCGCCGGCGCCGTAGAGTTGCACATGCCCGTCATGCATCCGATCGAATTGTGGGAGCAGACCGGCCGCGTCGCGGCAATGGGCGATGTGCTGCTGAGGCTCGGCGGTCCGGAGGGCGACTGGCGCTCGCAAATGGTGCTCGGTCCCACGCATGAGGAGGTCATCACCGAGATTGCGCGGGCCTATCTCGGCAGCTACAAGCAACTGCCGATCAACCTGTACCAGATTCAGGTGAAATTTCGCGGCGAGGCGCGGCCCAAGTCCGGCGTGCTGCGAACACGCGAATTTCTAATGAAGGATGCCTACAGCTTTCACGACAGCGTCGAAAGCCTCGATGAAGGCTATCACAAGATGTACGACGCTTACTGTCGTATCTTCTCGCGCTGCGGCCTGCCGTATGTCGCGGTTGAAGCGGAGAGCGGCCCGATCGGCGGTGACGCCTCGCACGAATTCATGGTGCTCACCGACGCAGGCGAAGACTACGTCGCCCTGTCGGACAACAACGATTACGCCGCGAATACCGAGCGGGCCGTCTGCGCGCCATTGCCCCAGCAGGACGAGGCAATGAAGGCGCTGGAGGAAGTGCATACGCCCAACCAGCGAACGATCGACGAAGTAACGGCGTTTTTGAAGACAACGCCGGCCCAAATGATCAAGACGCTGATCTACATGCCGACCGCTGAGTCGTCGCCGGACAAGGAACCGACGCCCTTCGTGGTTCTCGTTCGCGGCGATCATGAAGTGAATGAGAACAAGCTCAACCGCGTGGCTCGGAAACTGATCGAATCCAACCCGGCAGGTGGTAGGCAGAGCGCGGCTGCTCTTAGATTGGAACTTGCCCCGCCTGCGATCATTCAGGCACTCACCGGCGCGGAAGTCGGTTTTGCAGGGCCGCACACGCTCGGCAAGAGCGGCATGGCCTATCGCCTCATCGTCGACCAAGCCGTCAGCGTCATGCGCAACGCCGCCAGCGGCGCAAACAAGACGGACTACCACGTTACGGGCCTGAACCCCGGCCGCGATTTTGCACTCGAAGGCCAGAACGTCACCGTTGCCGACGTACGAAATGTCGTGGACGGCGATCTTTCTCCGACCGGCAGCGGCTCGCCGATTCGCCTGCGCAAGGCCATCGAAGTCGGGCACGTCTTCAAACTGGGCACGAAGTACAGCGAATCGATGAAGTGCCACTATCTCGACAAGAACGGCAAATCGCACCCGCACATCATGGGCTGCTACGGCATCGGCCTCACGCGCACACTGGCCGCCGCGATCGAGGCTCATCATGACGAGAACGGTGTGATCTGGCCGACGAGCATCGCGCCGTTTCAGGCCCTGATCATCGCGCTCGATCCGCGCGACGACGAGGTGATGTCGCTCGCGGGCAGACTGCACGACGAACTGGCGGCGGCAGGAGTGGACGTACTTTTTGACGATCGTGACGAGCGCGCCGGCTTCAAGTTCAAGGACGCCGATCTGATTGGCATCCCCGTTCGCGTCGTGATCGGCAAGCGCGGCCTGGCCGAGGGCGTCGTGGAGTTTTCGCTGCGGCGATCACCCAAAGACGTGCTCAAACTGTCGCCCTCGGACGTGCTCAAGTCAGTGAGAGATGCGATCGTGAAAGGTTGAATCACCAAGCGCGCCGCCCATCCATGCGAGAAGTTGGAGGAGGATCAACTCTTTGGTTAGAATAGAGACATGCGATCACCAGTCTTGCAACCAGATTTCGGAGCCGCGTTCATGGCGATGGACCGTGTCGCTCGACTGCTGAAGAGAGTCACAGAGACCCTCAACAAGGCGACTATTCCTTACGCCGTTGTTGGCGGAAACGCAGTGGCCGCTTGGGTTGCCTCAGTTGATCCGGAGGCGATTCGAGCAACGAAGCATGTGGATCTTCTCACGCGTCGCGAGGACCTCACTTCCGTGGCACAGGCCATGAATGGAATCGGTTTCGATATGGTCGAAGTTCTCGGCGTCGTCATGTTCGTTGACAGGGAAAAACCGAGTCCGAAATCGGGCGTTCATCTCCTATTTACGAACGAAAAAGTACGCGCACACTACAATCATCCAACGCCCGATCTCACTTCGGTAGTCAAGTCGAAGTCGGGCTACCCCGTCATCGACCTGCCCGAGCTTGTCGCCATGAAGCTCCAGTCCTACCGCCCTGTCGACCAGACACACATCATCGATATGCTCGGCGTCAATCTCATCACGGACGAGATCGTCGCCGGCCTGCCGGATGATCTTCGAGAGCGCTTTTTCGAAGTTCGGCGCATCGACGAAGAAACACGTTAGTCACCGGCCGTCTTGCGATTTCGGTCATCCTCCACTATGAATGCGATCATGAGCGACCGCCGACAAGCTCGAATCCTCGCCATGCAGGCGCTTTGCCTGTTCGAGCAGTTGGGCGATGATTTCGCGGCTGACCTTGATGCGTTTCTCGCCGACGAAAACCCGCCGAAAGCCATGCAGACGTACGCCCGCGGCATCGTTGACGACTATCGTACGGATCGCAACGCCATCGACGAGTGCATCCAATCCGTCGTCGACAACTGGGAGCTGAAGCGCCTGGCATCGGTTGATCGCAACATCATGCGCGTGGCCGTCTGCGAGTTGATGCATCGGACGGCCGTGCCGCCCAAAGTGGCCGTCAACGAGGCCATCGAGATCGGCAAGGACTTTGGTACGAAGGAATCGGCGGCTTTTATCAACGGCATTCTCGACGCGATCGTGAAACGCCGCGCTCAAAGCGGACCGACTGAATCAACGAATTCCCTGGACAACAACGAAACACACATGGAGTTAATGTAGAATTGAGAAGGTAGGGTACAGAATGGAAGATACTCCCACGCGGAGATTTCCACGCAGCACACATCCGTATTTTTGATTCTCAATTCTCACTTCCCATCATGGGCCTATTCGACCGTTTCAAAAAAGCGCTTTCCAAGACTCGCGAGAAGGTTGTCTCGGGCTTTAAAGCCATTCTGCCGTTCGGCCGGGCCATTGACGAGTCTTTGCTGGAAGAAGTCTACGAAACCATGATCCGCGATGACTTCGGCCCCGCCACGTCCGAGCGGCTGATCGCGGCCGTTCGCGAAGCATGGAAGAAGAAGGAAGTCGCCGAGTCGCAGGACATCATCGCGTTTCTGAAGCGCCATATCGTCGCCAAATGGCCCGAAGATATGCGCTCGCTTGCCAGGGCATCTTCCGGACCAACGGTCATTCTGATCGCCGGCATCAATGGCAGCGGCAAGACGACGAGCGTCGCAAAGCTGGCGAATCACCTCAAGAAGCAGGGGCAAAAAGTCATCGTCGCCGCCTGCGACACGTATCGCGCCGCGGCCGTGCTGCAGTTGACGGAGTGGGCCGGTCGCTGCGGGGTAGACATCGTCAAGCACGATCAGGGCGCCGACCCGGGCGCGGTGGCCTATGATGCCTGTGAAGCCGCCATTGCCCGCAAAGCGGACATCCTGCTGGTCGATACGGCCGGCCGCCTGCACACGCAGGACAATCTGATGCGCGAGTTGAACAAGATTCAGCGCGTCGTCGAGAAGAAGCTGCCCGGCGCGCCGCATGAGGTGCTGCTGGTGCTGGATGCGACGATCGGCCAGAACGCGGTACAGCAGGCCCGCCAATTCGGCGAGCATGTGAAAGTTTCGGGCATCATCCTCACCAAGCTGGACGGCAGCGCCAAGGGCGGCATCGTCGTGGGCATTCGCGATCAGCTCGACGTGCCGGTGAAATTTGTCGGACTTGGAGAGTCGATCGACGACATCGAGCCGTTCGATCCGGAGACATTCGTCGAAGCCCTGTTCGCCGAATAGGTCGCTTCCGCTCCCTACGCCAAAGGTCTCGAAAACCGCTCGCTATCCGGCGTGTCCGCGCTGTCGTGGCTGTCTGCCTCGCCGCTTTGCGAAATTTTCGCGCCTGAGTCGACGAGAATTTGGCTGCCGTAGAGCGATCGGTATAGATCGCAGCGGCCGATTAAGTCCTCGTGCGTGCCGCTGTCGACGATTTTCCCCTTGTCCATGACGACGATTCGATCGGCCTGCAGAATCGTGGAGAAGCGATGAGCGATGATGAGCGCCGTTCGATCCTGCAGAAAACGCTCAACGGCATCGTGAATTTTCTTTTCGCTTTCTGCGTCGATCTGACTCGTCGCTTCGTCGAAAATGAAGATGGGGGCGTTTCGTAAAATCGCTCGGGCAATGGCGATCCGCTGCTTCTGCCCGCCTGACAACTGCGCGCCGTGTTCGCCGACAAAGGTATCGTAACCCTGCGGCTTGTCGAGGATGAACTCGTCGGCATACGCCGCCCGCGCCGCTGCCACAATGCCGTCCATCTGTGAGTCGAGATGGTACTTGCGGTCGGGGTGGCGGCGCTGCAGGACAATCTTCCGCAGCAGGCGCTCATCGCCGTAGGCGATATTGTTTGCGATGGTGTCGGCAAAGATGACCGTGTCCTGCGTAATCAGGCTCATCTGCCGCCGGATTGATGCGAGCGAGTAGTCACGCGCATCGACGCCGTCGAAGCACAACCGTCCCCCGTCGGGATCAAAGAAGCGCATCAACAGCGAAAGCAGCGTCGTCTTTCCCGATCCGTTGGGGCCGACAAACGCCACGCGCTCGCCGCGGCGAATGGTGAGCGACACGCCGTCGAGCGCCGGCTTTTCAGCGCCGGGATATGTGAACCGCACGTCGCGAAACTCGATCGTCGAGGAGAATAGCGGCATGGCCGGCTTGTGCTGATCGTCCGCCACCTGGACCGGCGCATCGATGACTTCATAGACACGATCGAGCGCGGCGTTGGCCCGCTGCATGCGATTGTAGAATGATGACATCTTGCGAACCGGATCGAACATGCCCGCCATGCACGCGCCGAGCGTGGCGAACTTGGAAAACGACATCGTGCCTTCAAACATGAGATGCGCAAAGTAGAGGATGGCGATCGTCGCGGCGATGCGTCCAACGCCTTCGAACAGCGGGCTGGCCATCGCCTCGGTGCGTGCGATTTTGAGCTGCTGCCTGAGAATCTGCTGATCGACGCTGTGCAGATGGCGCCGCTCGTAATTCTCCATGGCGTAGCCTTTGACCACGCGAATGCCCGTGAGGGAACCGCTCAGCGCACCGAGCATTCGGCCATAATCTTCCAGCAGCCGCTTGTTCGCACGGCGGATCATCTTGCCGAAGCGTCGAATGAAAACGGCGGCCAGCGGAGCGCCGATGACAGCGATGATTGTGATCCGCCAATCGATAATCAACGCAGCCGTGAGCACAAAGCCGGCCTTGAGCGGTTCGCGCAGTGATTTGGCGAAGATGAAAACGAGGCCGCGATAAATCTCCTGACTGTCCTGCACGAAGCGCGTCATCAGATCGCTGACACCGTGCTGTGCAAAATAAGCGAGCGGCATGCGTAAAACACGATCGTACATCAAGCGGCGCAGGCGCATGACCAACTTGCCCGCGACGATCGAAAGCAGATACTCGCCCCAGAATCGGCAAATGCCGCCGATCATGCCGATCACCAGAACGATGCCCGTGATGATGAACAGAATCTGCCACTTGGCGTCGCGCGTATCGGCCTGCGGCAGCCACGACGCGACATGGCGGGCCAGCCGATAGCGATACTCAACCGGCGGCATCGCGATATCGACGCTGTAGGTCGTTGGCGCGCCGGTCGCACCGGCGGCCGGATCGGAGCGTGCAAATGTCAGCGTGACGGTGGATTCGTCTTCCGCAAAGGCCAGCTCGCGAAGCATGGCTGACACATCGGTCGAGTCGTTGACGGCGATGAGTCGGTCCTGCAGATCGGCCTTCTCTATTAGCGGCGACTCTTTGCGCAAGCGCAGGAGCGTGATCTTGCCCTTCAACTCGGGCATCTCGACGGAAAGACGGTCCTCGGCAACGCTCTGGTTGATCCAGTTTGGGATGCTCTGCTCATCGGCGATGACCTTGATGAGCGGCAACAAGGCCATGATGTTAAGAGAGTACGTCAGCGCAACGAAGACGACGCAACTGACTGCAATCGCGAGGTGCTTATACCACGGTCGGCAGTAATGAAGCACGCGAAGGAAGTGAATCGGCGACGCGCCCTTCTTCGGCTTGGAGGTCCGCGCGACCGACGGTCCGAACATGCCCATTCGCTGAATGCTCCTCCGGTCTCGCGGTGCAGACAGCAGAAGCCGGCCGCACCCGGACCATGAGGATCATTCTAGTCGCAAATTGAAAACAGCGAAACCAAGGAAGAAAATGGAAGTCCGCACCACAGGCGCAGACCGGTGCGACCGCCTCTCCATCGGCAAGAAAGCGGCCGCGCGGTAAATGCGGCGCGTTACAGGCTGGCAATGTACTGCGAGATTCGAACGAGCGGTCCGACGACCAGCATCAGAAACGGGCCGAAAAATACTTCGAGCATCGTCCCGATGAAGCCGACCCCCGTGTCAAACATGCGGTTGAGATTTGCGATCGGATCGTACATGCCTGCGTCTCCGTTACCCATGCTGTGAAATTGTCAGGCCGCGGCGACACACGGCATCGGCCTTTCCCTATTTTTCTCGATCGACGTGCGGAATTCAAATGCGATCCGGTTATCGGTCGGAAGATTAGCGCGCGGCCGAGAATGTCGCGAATGCCTGACGGAAGACGCGTGTCACAATCGCGGCAGCCCTAATCCATCAGCAGAAACTCTTTCATGTGGCGATCGTAAATCTCCTGGGCCTGCGGATCATACATCGGCAGGCGCAGCTCGTTGATCACTTTCGTGCCCTGCCCCACCCATTCACGCCAGCATGACTGACACACGGAAGCGAGGATCATTTCGCCCAATTCACCCTTGAAAGGACGGCGCTCCAGCGCCGGACCGGGCGCGCCGCAACGGCGGCATGTGAATGCCCCGCTCGCGGCACTCGCGCCGGTAGCGGCCGCCGGCTTTTCCGCGATCGTCGGAATCGGCGCGCCGAGTTCCGTCAAAAGCGCTTCCATGCCCTTGAGCGGCATCATGTCGCCGCGGCGCTGTGCGATGCGGTAGCCGTTCGTCGCGGTCTGAATCGCCAGATCGGGATGACCGGTGTGCTTCTGCACGGCGGCGAGCAGTTCGTACGCCTTGGAGTTCTGGCTGTTGATCGCCAGCACGCGCTGAAAGCACGGACCGGCATCGGCAAACTGCTTCGCTTCAAAATGCGCATTGCCCAGCGCGAATTGCGCCAGTTCGTCATTCGGATCCTGTTCGACGGCTCGCTTGAGTTGTTCGATACGATCAGTGCTGGACATGTTGTTTCCTCTTCGGAAGTTCGGGTAAGCGGCATCACTGAACCGCGTGCGAATCAAAGTGAATTGTAGCGCGCAGGCAACCTGTTGCACAGGCAGTCGCCGGGCAGCCATTCGCCGGCGCGCCCCGGCCGAATCAGATGTTCAAAGCGGTGATATCACTTGACGGCGCGCCTGAAGATGCCGACGCGCCTTCCATCGGTTTTTCATCCTTCGGCCGCGTCTTCCAGCGGCGGTGAATCCAGAGATACTGCTCGGGAACCGCACGCACCATGTCTTCGATCGCCCTGGTGTATTCCGCCGTGATCCACATCAGCGGGTCGTCGCGATCCTTCCATTCTTCCGGCCGGATGATGCGCTGAAGAGCAATCTCGTAGCGGAAGTGTCGACCGACCCGCCGCGCGCAGCCTACAATGATCGGTACGTCATGCTCCATGGCCAGCAGGCCGATCGACTTGTACGTCGAGGCCTTTCGGTTAAAGAACTCGACGAACAACCCTTTGCGTCCGGCGTTCTGATCGGCAATGAAACAGAGCGCACCGCCGGCGTTCAGCACATCCGGCGCCGAGCGCGTCGCGCCTTTCTTGTACAGCAGCGTCAGTCCGCTTCGCTCGCGCCGATCGAGCAGGTAGTGGTTCATGTATTCATTGTCGAGCGGGCGCATGACCGCGACGATATCAAATCCCAGAACGGCCAGCGTGTAGCCCAGCAACTCCCAGTTGCCGTAGTGGCCGGTCAGCATGATGCAGCCGCGCCGATCGAGGAGAAGACGCAGGCCTTCTTCGATATGGGTCAGCGAAACATGCCGCGCCCATGTCCATGGCGTGAGCTGCTTCGGCGTTCGCAACACCTCCACGGCAAGCATGGCCAGATGCTGCATCGAACCCAGCGCGACGGCTGAGACACGATCCGGCGGCATGTCCGGAAAGGACCAACGGATGTGATCCTCGGCGCGCCGTCGATGTTCGCGGAACCGATTCAGCAACTTATTGCCGCTGCGTGACAGCGCCACGAGCCAACGCATGAAACTCAGCCTGGCGATGCCGGCGGGCACGTGACTCTCTGGAATGGAATAAGGCAAATGGAACCAAATGCTTCCCAGACCGCGCATGAGCCGCAGCGCCGTATCCATCGGCAGGATGCAAATGAAGCACGCAACGCACCGAAGGGCGATGTAGGCCAGATAATCGGTTATGCGCCTTGGCGTCATTCAGCCCATTCTACGGATGGCTGAGTGAAGGGAAACACGGACCTCGACCGGCGTGGTCTGAAATGTGCAAACCGAGACGATCTGCCACCATCCGAGCCTGGCGCGCAAGCGACAGGGTTCTCCGCCGACGCGCGATCCTTGTCCGGGCCTCGGTGCAATGGATTCAAATGCCGCCGTTCAGTTTCATTTTGGATCGGTATCAGGCCGGAGGCTGATCTAAAAAGCACGAGACCCGGGTTGGCGGAACCCGGGTCTCACGCACCACCCCATAAAAGGGTCGCCGATGGAGCCTGCCGAACATCGCAATTCGGCAGCGAAGCACATCCTCAAGATACGATTCACGTAAACATCTGTCAAATATCAGGTTACGGGTAGCCCAGCCTTCACAGACGGCATGAGACTCAAAGATTCGCCACTTTATCAACCGTTCGAGGCTTTCAAATGGTCTGGCTGGAAACGAACCCACCGTGCGCGCCGACAGTAATGCTCTCAGTTGTCGCCGGTGTGTTACATCGAGTGTGCTCGACCCTTGAATACTGTCGCGCGACTGACTCGCGCGGAAAGTTCAGGCGTCGGCAATCCGCGACGCTTGCCGTAAGATGTCGTCATGCTGCTGAGCCACTATCGTCCTTCGCGCAAGACTGTCTTCTGGGGCCTTATGGGGGTTTCGGCGCTGACACTGCTCCTGCCGCCGAAAGTCACGGACGGTGCGAAGCACGGTTTGCAACTGCTCGTCCCGTTGCAGGACGTTGTCTATTTTCTCACGTTTCAGGGCGCGAAGAAAGTCGAGCACATCGGCTCGCCCGAAATCGAGCTTGAACAACGCATCGCCGGTCTGCAGAATGAAGTCGTCTCGCAAGCCGGTCTGATCCAGCAGCTTCAATCCGAAAACGCCGCCCTTTCGGCCGTGCGAAACAAATCCATCCCGCGTGCCTTGCAGGCCCATGTCGTCGGCCGCGACATCGTCGAATGGCGAGACTCGCTGTTGATCGAACGCGGCTCCAGGCTGGGCGTGAATCCACAAGATTGGATCACCTCGCGCCTGTTCATCAATCAGGGCGCGATCAACGACGTGGCCGAGGGGTGTGCCGTTATTTCGCGCGAGGTGTTGCTCGGGCGAATCGAGCAGGTCAGCCCCTACATGTCGCGTGTGTGCCTTTTTTCCGATGTAAACAGCGCGCCCATTAAGGTGCGCGTGGGTGGTTTTGAGGATGGCCGATTCCATGCCGTCGAGTATCCCTGCAGCATGCACGGCCGCGGCCGCGGGGAGATGATTATCCGCAACGTCGACTATCGACACATCGAGAAAGACGCGGTCGGCGATGGCGGCGTCGATTCAGACGGCGCATCCGACACGCCGCTCACGCCTGATCGCTCGCGCGGCATTCGCATCGGCGACTATGTATACAGCGCGCCCGGGCAGCTCGGCTTGCCCGCGCCGATGGTGATCGGCCGAGTCACGCAAATCGTCGAAGACCCCAGCCGGCGTCTGGTTTATGATGTTATCGTGGCGCCGTCGATTCGGCTGGATGAAGTTCGCACCGTGAGCGTCATTCCGCTGATACCAACGGATGTCGCGATGGACGCGGGAATGTGACAACACGCGGCCGGCGCGCTTCGCACGGCTGCATCTTCGAGTATCCCATTGATGGCACATCGAGAGTTTGAAGAAGACGTTTTCTTTGAGGGCGAAGAGGAGGTTCAGTCGCCTGTCGAGCCGCGCCAGCGCTCCGAGCGAAAAAGGCCTCTGCGTTGCGACATTCTTTACGACGATGCTCGCGTGTGCGTCGTGAACAAACCGGCAGGCATGTTTACGGACGGCGGCCTGTTCGATGATGCCAGCGTGTTTGAGCAGATTTCCAGCGATCCGAATGCTCCGGATGAGCATCTTTCAGTGATCTATCCGCTCGATATGGACGTCAGCGGCGTGCTTGTCATTGCCCGCGACGATGAAGCCGCCGCCGCGCTTCAGTCGCAATTCGACGCCGGCGCGATGACAGTGACGTTTCTGGCGATTGTTCGCGGCCTTGTCGAGGGCGACGATGGCACGCTCTCCGGCACCGTTTCGAATCCGAAGAGCGGCCGCGTCAAAGTCGTCGAACATCACGGCGAACCCGCGACGACGCAGTGGCGGCTACGCGATGCATTTGTCGGCTTTGCACTGATCGAGTGCATCCCCCGCACCTGCGCGGAGCAGCAGATCCGCGCACAACTGCACGACGCCGGTATGCCGGCAGCGGTTGATCCGCTGCACGGCGGCGCGGAGTATCTCAACCTCTCGTCTTTTAAATCGGGCTATCGACCGAGCCGCCGCCATCCCGAGCGACCATTGATTCAGCGCACCAGCCTGCATGCGACCACCGTGAGCTTCCGGCATCCGTCCAGCGACGAAGCGCTGCACTTTGAAGCGCCTTTGCCGAAGGACTTCAAGGCGACATTGCATCAATTGGACCGGCACGGTCGCATCGCCAAGCAAGCATAAACCCACACGTCACTCAATCCTGCAATGATAAGTGCCCCATCACGCTCGACATCGTCTCCCCGATCGGCGCGCGAATGACGAGATCGGCCGTATCATCAAGCGGCGTCGGATCGCGATTGAGGATGACCAGTCTCGCGCCGTGATGTTTTGCGACGAGCGGCAGATCAGCCGCCGGCTGTACAACGAGGCTGGAGCCGATCGCAATGAAAAGATCGGCCTTGCGCGCCAGTTGCCGCGCTTCCATCCAGACGGCCGCCGGCAGTTCCTGCCCGAAAGAAACGGTCATTGACTTGAGTAGTCCGCCGCAATCGTCGCAGGTGAATTCCGTCTCGCCGGCATCCTGCCGTGCTTGAATTGCATCGCATGGCCAGCGTCGATCGCAGTCAAGACAGTGGACCTTCATCGCCGTGCCGTGAACTTCGACGACGCGGCGGCTGCCGGCGCGCTGATGCAACTCGTCGATGTTCTGCGTCACGACGGCGACGAGTCGGCCCATTCTCTCAAGTTTCGCCAGCGCTTCATGGCCGGCGTTCGGCTTGGCCGCAAGAAAGGCGGGGATGCTGTCGCGTCGCATGTCCCAGTAGCGGCGACGCTCATCGGGATCGGACTGGAAGTCCTGAAAATAGACCGGCCTCTGTTTTGACCAGACGCCGCCGGGGCTGCGGAAGTCCGGAATGCCGCTCTCGGTGCTGATGCCCGCACCGGTGAACGCGACGCCGCGGGCGGCCTCTCGAATCCATCCTGCGAGCATTGAGATTACATCCGGCCGCGCGCCAGCCATCACACACTCCTTTGCGCTGTGCAGTTTGATTTGCACCGCGCGAGGATATCTTATGGCTGATTCAGCAGTAGATCGACAAAGCCGGGCACGTCCTCATGATTGCAGACGCCGTCGCAGTTGACGTCAGCTGTTGGGAAGAAAAGGAAGTTCAGCGCTCCGACCGTGGCTTGGATGAAGACGCGGATGTCGTCACCGTCGATCTTGCCGTTGGCGGTCATGTCGCCCGCGCCCAGTCCCGTTCCGACGACCGATTGAAATCCCGTAAACGTCTGATGCCGCGTCTTGACGACGCCATCCGGTGCTTCCTCTATCGCCACCACGTCAAGCCGATGGTTGCCGCGTGCCAGCGACGCCAGCGTCAGCGTGAACCGATCGAAGTCTCGAGCCGCCAGACCGGCCCCGCCACCCAGCGCCGCCCCAACCGCGTCGAAACTTTCATGCCGATTGACATACATGAAGACGCGATCTATGGCCGGCGTCGTGGATTGAACGACAAACTGAACCGGCAGCGTCGTGATGTCGGCGTTGCACGTGTTCGTCGGCGAAACAAGCGTGAAATCCGGGTCTTCCAGATCGACATAGATCACGAGGCGAAACTCACCGAACAGCGGCTGATCCCCCGCGTTTCGATGTCGATAAGCGCGAACTGTGATGTAGTGATAACCGTCGCCCAGCGCCGCGGCATCGATGGTCTGGCGATAGGTACCTGTCCCGCCGGTGAATCGTGGCGAATTCTCCGTCAGGAAGTCTTCAAACCCGTAGCTCGGATGGCTCGGATCGGTGTTGCCCGGTCCATAGTCGATTTGGGCGTTTCCGTTGCGATCAGCGAAGCCCTGGTCGATGCGGAAGACCGCATGGTCGTCCGTGTTCGGATCGAGCGGATCGGTGTGATTCGTCTGAAGCAGAATGTCGAACGTTGATGAGCGAACGACCGTGACCGGATTCAGCCGACGGCGATGCGCCGGAACCGCCACGGATTGCGGCGGTGCGATCGTCGTCGTGGCATTGGCGATCGACAAGGTCCCCGTCGGAACGGCCGGACCGTAAATGACGAATCCCCGACCGTGAAACACGCCGTTGACGTTTCGATTTCTCGGAACGCGAAGAAACTGCCCATTCGGCGCGTCGCCGTGCGTCAGGCGACCATCTGCGCCGACGATGAGCAAGTTGGGAATCTGATTCGTCGGATCGACCACGGCGTCTTCAGCATTGCCGGTCAGTTCGTGGAGACGGGTGCCCGCCGGGAAATTCGTTGCGACGTTGCGCGTATCAAACCCGTTGTCTTCGCGATCGTTCAACCCGACGAGCACGTTATCCGGCCCGTTCGGCGTTCGCCGCGTGAATGCCAGCACGTCCGCAATCGACGGGTTAACGGTGTCGGTGCTGCTGATCGGAATGAACCAGCCGCGGCCGTATTCGTTGTGAATCTTCACCAGCCTTGTGATCTCGCTTCCGCCGAGGCCCAGCGCGTCGTCACGGCCGTTGGCGCGCGGAAAGTTGTTCTGATTTGCGCCGAACTGTAGCGCGTTGTGATAGACGATGGGTATGCCGGTGCGCATCAGCACGTAGGCATGTGCGACCGTGTCGTTCTCGCTGTCGCCAATCGTGTTGTCGTGGCTGTTGACATGATGCAGGCCGAGGCTGCCGTTGTTAAAGCCGTCGTCTTCATTGTCGATCGACTGACTCAGCACGTCCTGCCACGTGCCCGCGCCGTTGGCGCTGACAAGATCGCGAAGCCGGCCGGCTTCGTTGAGATCAAGTGCGTCGCGATTTCCGAACGACGCCCCTTGCGACGGCCATCCGCCACCGTTGATGGATCGTCGGACCCAGTTGCGCATGGCCGAATTGCCTTCGACCGCTTCAACGAAAGAGAGCGGCGTCTTTACGAGGCCGTCGAAATCGACCCATCGCTGATAAACGACGGAATCCCAAAGATTGTCCCAGAACCATGTCGGAATGTGCTTGGCCGCGTCGAGGCGAAAGCCGTCGACTCCAAGTACTTCAAGATAGTACTGCGTCGATCGCAAAAGCAGCGCGTTGGCGTCTTCGATCACCGGATCGCCGGCCATCGGATCGTCGAGATTGTACGGATGAAACGTAAAGTTGAACGTTCCGGGATTTCGTGTCGTCCCGGGGTTGATGATGTTCTGGCCCGGTAGATCAAGATCGGGATAAAACCGCGCGTTTGAGGCACTTGGAATATTGTAGAGCGTGCCCGCGGGAATGTTGCTCGGATCGCCAGGCGCTACCGGATGCCGAATGAACGGGTAGCTCTTTTGATGCGCGATATCAATCAGCCCGACCAGTCGCCCGTCGAACAGGTTATAGCACGACTCGCCCGGCGCGTGCGACTGGGGACAGCCGCTTGAGAATGCGTTGAAATCGCCGAATGGATCGCCTGGCACGGACAGCGCGAAGCCGGGATAGCCGCCTTGCGCCGCGAAGCCGGTCGTAGACTGATCCTTAAACGCGTTGTGGTTCATGATGAAGTCCACATATACGCGGCAGTGCGCGCGATGAAACTCCTCCACGAGCAGGCGAAAATCAGACTCGGTTCCAAAACGCGTCGGGCTGCTCGGCGAGCCGATGTCGAATCGATCAAACAGATCGTACCCGGCGCTGAACGTGCCGCCCTCGGCCTTTTGAATGGGCGGCAGCCATGTCGATTCGTAGCCTGCAATGAAAACGTCCGGCATGCGATGGCGCATGGTGTCCCACGTCGCCTCGAAGTACTGGATCATGGCCGGTTCGGGTTCGTCGGCGCGCGCCGTCCCGCACGCGGTGAACAGACTCAGTGCGACGATCGACCCCGCAACTATTCTTCGCATCACATCTCCCCAGTCGGCTGTTCCCCATCCGTTACACAGGCGGCTCGCCTGTGTCCGTATCGTGCCGAAATGGCGATGCCACAATTCATCCTACAGGCGCTAATTCAGGAATGCCGTCACGAAAGCCTGAATATCATTGCCGTTGATGCCCAGCGGCGGATTCGGATTGATATCCGCCTTGAGCAGCGGGCAGAAGTCCGTATTCATGCCGAGCAGCACATCAACGAAATCAGCGACGTCGTCCATGTTGACCATGCCGTCGCCGTTGATGTCCGCCAGGTGCGCGCCGCACGGCACCGCATACTCAAGCGTATGTGAAAGGCACTGATCGCCCGGAATGGCCGTCAGATTGATGTTCGGACCAAAGCCGAGGTTGCAGTATTCGCCGCCTAACCCCGGAAGGAATTGATTCGATGCAAACCCGGTGCTGCCTGTCAGGAGTGCCAGCACGCGGATCGTCGGACCGCCGATTTCGGGCACCGGAGGCAGTCCCAGATCGGCCAGGGCGATGTCGACTTCCATGCCGGTATCGACGACTGCCGCGCCGGAAGTGTCGCCACCGAGACACTCGCAGGGGCTTCCGATGCTCTGACAGCCTGTAACACCGGCCGAGTTCGTGTTGTTGAACGCGACCATTGCGCAGTTGTCGTTGTTATAGCGCGGATCGACGCCCTGATTGCCGAAGCCGGTGTAGTTCGTCTGCGTGGCAACGGACGCTCCCAATTGCGAGTTGAGCTGCGTGCCGTCGTATCGGCCGGGAATGGTGTAACTGCCTAAGCCGGCGAGTTGGTACGACTGAATGTTCAGGATGCCGTCGGTGTTGATCGGATCGCCGGCCGCGCTGAGGTTTTCGATGTTCGAACCACTGACCGGCGGAAGCGCCTGATTGCTCCAGTATCCCGTGTTGCCGGTGACGAAAGCGACCAGGCCGATCGTCGTGCTGCTCGATGCCGGCGTGCTGATGCCCAGCGTATTCAGCGAGATGGAGAACTGATATCCGGTGGTAGCCGACGGCGCAAGGTCCCCTTGCGTCAGGTCGGCGTTGTTGCCGTTGACGCCCAGCGTGTTGTCATTGTTCGCCGCGTAGGTGTTCGGCGTGAGCACGCCGTTTGTGACATGCGACAGATCGATCGGCGCGCTGGCGGTGTTGTTGAGGTTGACAAGTTTCGCCGGTTGGAACGCATTACCCGTGCGTTGTACGACGATCGCCCAGTCGGGGTTGAAGCCGGCCGGCAGCGTATCGCCGTTCAAGCCGTTATCGCCCGGTGTTGGCGCCGTACCCGCCAACGGCGTCGGCCAACCAGCCGAACCGGCCGTGCTGATCGGGTTCGGCCCGGTGCCGGCCGTCTCGATCAGGATGATGATTGCGTTTCCGTTGCCTTCAAGATTTCCCGTCATGCCGACGAAGAGCGTATCCGCATTGTTCTGCAAGTAGAGCTGGTTCAATTCGCTGCCGGCGTTGTTTCCCGGCGCTCGCAACACGCCGCTATTGGAATTCATGTTCTGGAAGCCGAGCAGCCGCGACGTGTTGGCCTGAAGGTCTGTCAGTTCGGCGACATACGATCCATCGCCGAAAGTCGCGACGGACAGCGCGTAGTCAGCCTGCATGCACGAATCGAGCACCGCGCCGTTCAGCCCCGGTTCGCCGGCCTGATTGCCCGGATTACCGCCGATCGGATTGGGCGGCGCGGGATTGCCGGCGAGTGTCGTCTCTCCGCCGGGAATCGTGTCAAAGAGAACCACGAACGCATTGCCGTTCAATTCCAGATTGCCGGAGATCGCAATGCGCAAGCGATCAACCGTGTTGTCCACCCACATCTGGTCCATTTCGCTTCCATTCGTGAACTGCACGCCCGTGGGTGGTTGCGCATCGCCGAAGCACGTGTAGTTGTTCTGTACCGCAAGCGCCGGAGTCGAATAGGCATCGGGGATGTTCGTTCCCGGAGGGTGCGGCAATGAAAAGTCTGGCGCGCCGGGACCGAACAGCAGCGCCTGCGGATCAATGCTAACCACCTCGGCTGTTGGGAAGTTCTCCGCGATGGAGTAATTCGGCGACGCATCGGTGTGGCCTCCAATGCAGTCGACGCCGCCACCGACGTCTTCACGCAAAGAGATCGACCACGAATTGAGCGTACCGGTGTTGCCGTTGACATTGTCGGTGATGAAGAGCATCCATGTGCCCTGCCGCGGATCCGCGTCGTTAAACGTGAGTAGCGAATTGCCTGTTGGATTATGCACATCAAACGTGCCGGCGCCCGGCGCGGTCCATGTCGCGAGTGACGCCGCGCCGTGCTGGAACGTCGTGTTCATATTTGCACCGCTGCCGTCGCCGTCCCACAGTCGAACCGTTCGATTCGAAGCGTCGTGATACAGGTCGATGGTCAGCTCCTCCACGGCCGGATGCGTGATATCCACATGAACCTCAATGCCCGTCACGCGCTCAAGGCCATTCGCCGTCGCCATGTCGGCCGTGCGGCCGTCGGCGAGCGTGCCGGGGAATTCGGTTTCGTCAGCATCAATCAAGTCGGCCGCGGGGCTGTATGTGTCGACCGATGTCCGCACGACGCCCGTCGTCTTCCGCAGGGGCGGCAGCCACTGATTGCTCATGAAGCCGCTGCCGCTGACGATCGCCGCGACCATCTTGATGCCGGGATTTGCACCAATGTTGTATTCCAGGCCGAAACCGTAAGGGTCCGTCAGATTGAGTGAGAACTGCACGCCGTGGCTGGCCGTGACGGCCAGGTCGGATTGCGTGATCGGATCGTCCCCGGCGATCGCGTTGACGCCGTCTTCATTCAGAAGATTCACGCCGAAGGTGTTGGCCGTCGGATCCAGATGTCGCGCAGCGCTGTTGGTAAATTCGAGCGTGAAAACGTTGCCGCCGAACGCCAAATCCTGCACCACGCCGCGGTGCTGGCCATTCTCGCGCCAGTATTGCACGGCGTATCGCGGGAAGAAGCCGTCATGCAGCGCAACGCGCCCCATGCCGGCAATTGCCCCGGAACCGCCGGGGAGAAACTCGGAATCCGAAAGCGGATTGGCACCGGAGAAATCACCCAGGTCAAGAAACACGATGATGGTATTGTTAAACGTATCGTTAAACGGCACGTTTCCGGTGAGCCCGATGAAGAGCTTGATGCCTTCCGAGCCGGGCTGGCCGACCACACCGACCCCCGCGTAAATCTCATCAATCTCGCTGCCGGGCGATAGTGTCGCAGTGAAGGCACGCGCATCGCCGAAGCATGTATAGTTGTTCTGAGTTGCAACGGGCGTTCCCCAGTTGGCCGGCGTGATACCCGCGCCGTCGAGCGCGCCGCTTGGCGCGCTGCCGCCGACGTGCAGAATCGTATAGTTCACAAATTGCGCGCTGGGATAGGCGGACAACAGATTAACAATGTTCGGCGGCGTGCCGGCGGGGTTATGCACGCCCAGACACGGAGCGCCGCCGCCCGTGTTGCCGATGGTTTCGCGAAGCGGCGGGAGCGATTGATTGCTCACAAAACCACCGACATTCGCAATGATGGCATGGACTCGGATGTTCGTCGATGAATCAAGCGGCGGGCTGAATCCCAGCATCGACAGCGGAATCGCGAACTCGAATCCGGTGGTCGCCGTCACCGCGTTGAGTTGCTGTTGTAGCGGATCGCTCGATGGCTCGTTGTTCACGCCGACCAGATTGGAGTTGTCGACAGCAAAATGAACCCCCTCCGTCAGCGAAATCGCGACATCGGTCGGGTTTGTGACATCATGAAGAACGCACGACTGATCGCCGAGCAGATTCCACAGTGCGATGGCGTAGTTCGGTCCGAAGTCCAGCGTCACGCCGTCCATGTTCACCAGCGCCGATGACCCGGTCATGCCGGCTGTATTAAGCTGGGGATTGAAGTTTGTGCCGTCGGTTTCGATGAAGACGAGCAACGTGTTCTGCAGCGCGTCGCTCGGCGGCAGATTACCGGTGATGCCGATGTACAGCGTCGTGTTGTCGTTGGTGATGAACAGTCGGTTGATTTCGCTGCCGGTCGTCGGCTCCGGCAAGATCGGCGCGCGATCGCCGAATTGTGTCGCGTTGTTCTGTATGGTGTTCGTCGTGCCGCTGTAGCGCGTCAGAAAATCCGCGCCATCAACCGGCAACAGCGTTTCGCAATCGACCATTCCGGCCTGAACCGGCACGGCCGCGGCGATCGCCAACAGCGCGCACGCCGAATACCTCCAAAGCTGTCGATGCCTGTACATCACTTTCCTCCTCCTGAATGGAGCACGCCTGGGCGCGCCTTAAAAATCGTGTTTGCTGCTTCGTACTTTTTTAAACAGTCGCGGCACCGCTGCTCGCGGTCCACGGTTACAATGCAATGGCGATTCGATCAGACCTCAAACTGATTCCGCCGCACAACACCAACGTCGATGAGTGGGCTGGCTGCCGCGCTGATCCCCCGATCGCGTGTTGACCTGACTCCCCTTTCGCTCCGTTCGATTTTACCGGCGTCGCGCGTTTGCACGCCAGTTGGCATCGAGCTTCATTCGGCTGCCACGATGCGCCGTGAGTCGCAAAGTGCGAGTTATCGGTCAGCCAGTCAAATCCCTATTCCACCGTTTGAACTTCGCTGCTGCGATTCAGACCGTCTCCCCCGCTGCCGGACCACCGCGGCTTGCGAAGAAATACGCGCGCCCAGTAGCGCGTGGCGAATTCCTGCATGTCCTCGAAGCTGCCGCTTCGCGGCTTGCCCCATTCCACGTGGGAATCAATAAAGAGAAAGTTCATCCCGCGCGTGCCGTGATTGTCGGCGTTTGTAAGCCCCGTCAGCGAACCAACCGCCGTATCGTTGCGATTGCTCTGATCGGCCATCATCATGAAATCGCCGGGGTCGTCGGTACGAAACAGCGCGACGTAGAAATAACTGATGTGCGATTTGCGCAGATTATCCTGCTGCGGAAGGCTCGTTGGCAGCTTGCGATAGTCGTCGATGGCCTCGACCGGCCAAAGGTCGCCGACATCCAGCGCGTCCTGGCCGGGCTTATTGTTCCCGCGATCGCTGGGACAGAGCATGATCTTCGGCTCGGGAAGGTATTGCGGGTAATTCCCGTCGTTACGGGAGTATTTTCGTTCGACTACATCGCGGATCATCCCGGCAAAGTTCGGCCCCCATTGAGGCGATGCAAGATGCTGCACCGTTGCCAGTTGAAGCACATCGGCCGTCGGATTCTGAAACGAGGGCTTGGCCGGAAACCAGGATTCAAAGTCCTCACTGTATGCGATAAAGGCCTGACCGAACTGCCGCAAGTTCGACGCGCATACCGTCTGCCGGGACAGCTCGCGCGCTCGCGACATCGCTGGTAGCAGGATGGAGATCAGGAGTGCGACGATCGAGATGACGACAAGAAGTTCGATGAGGGTGAAGCCGGACGGATGTGAGAAAGCTCTGCTGCAAGTTTGCGGGAGTGAATAAGGAGGCGAAGCGGAACGCGACTTAGAACAAGGCGGGCGCGACCGGATCCATCCTGGACTTCGTCGTGATGCAAGCCCCATAACGGCGTCCTCAATTTCACCTCGCAACGCGAGCAATCCGTTCTGATGGTTGCGATCTTCGCAATCGCGGGGTATGCTTAGTAAAACCTTTTACTGACCTAAGTATAACGTTTAAATAACGGGGATCAAGCGTTTTCCAAGTCCGCAAAAATCATGCTCCGCCAATCTGCAAATATCATGCCGAGACAGGCCGCGACGTCACCCGGCACGGCCCATCCGCGCAGGTCAGATCATTCCGTTATTGACCAACTTAACTCTTTACCACTGCGATACTTTCGCCCACCGCACGCTCCGACGTCCCTTTTTCCGAGGACCTCTGTATGATACAGCCCGTCGAGAAAACCACCGCCAACGATGCCGAACCAGCCCGTCGGCAAACGCTCAAGCAGGCCATGGCCAAACGAAAATCCGTCAGCATCAAAGACGTCGCCCGGGCCAGTGGCGCCTCACTTACAACAGTCTCACTCGTTCTCAACAAGCGCGATCGGCGCATCAGCGAGGAAACGCGAACGCGGATTCTCGATGCCGTCGAACGACTCGGCTATCGACCCAGCCGTCTCGCGCAGGGGCTTCAATCGCAACGAGCCGGGTTCCTTGCCATTCTAGTCCCGCAACTCCGCCACGCCTTCGCCGACGCCTATTTCGGTGAGTTGATCAGCGCCATTCAGGAAACCGCGAGGCAGTATGATTTCAAGGTGCTGCTGGAAGTCGCAGACGAAAACTACATCAAGAGCCGCGAGTATCTCGAACTCTTCAAGCGACACTTCATCGACGGTCTGCTCTGTCTCGGCATCACGAGTCGTGACACGTACTTACGCGAATTCTCCGAGACCGGTTTTCCCGTCATTCTCGTCAACAACTACCTGCCCGATCTCAAGCTAAACCACGTTACGTGCGATTATGTCGCGGCCGGTCGGCTGGCCGGCGATCATCTCGCCGAACTCGGCCATCGCAATGTCGGCCTGATTCACGGCGCATCCGAAGTGCAGACGACTGCCGACCTGCGCCGCGGCTTTGAGTCCGCCCTGGCTCAGCACGACCTACGCCTGATCGAAACGAGAATCGACGACGGGCTCTTTACCGAGGAAGGCGGCGCGGCCGCGGCCGTGCGGCTATTGAAGCGCGATCCCGCGATTACCGCCCTGCTGGCGGGCAACGACAAAATGGCGATCGGTGCGTTGAGTGGGCTGAAGAGCATCGGCCTGGGCGTTCCCAACGATGTCAGCGTGATCGGGTGCGATGACATACATCAGGCCGAGTTCTGCGACCCCCCGCTCACAACGATCCACACGCCACTATTCGAGTTGGGTCATCAGGCCTGTAATCGGCTTGTTGATCTGATTGAAGGCAGGATCGACGCCATCTGCGAAACATGCGACGTGCGACTCACGCGACGAAAATCCGCAGCGCCGCCGCGATCCGAGCGTTAAAATCTGGCAACCATAAGGACGCGTCCATGAGGAGCAGCTGATGCGCCATTCTTGCACATTACGGGCGAAGCGAAAACGCACCGGGCGATATGCAGTGGGATCGTGTTCAGATCAGCGAGCAAGTTGCGAGTTGTTCAACGGTTTGTCGCAGTTTGCGGATGCCGGGACGTTCGCGCGCGGAATGCCACCGCTACCAAACGGTCGCTACTCAGCTTACGGCAGTGCATTTGATGGTCCATCCGAAGGCGCGCTGGGTGCGGTCCGCGTGTCGGCGCGGCGTTGGGCCGGCCCGCTCCTGCTTGTCGCGATGGCGATCGGCGCGGCGGCGCTACCAGCGCGTGCGGATGAGACGACAAAAGTCGCGTTAGCCGGCACGTTCAACAACTGGGCTGTCAGCGATCCAGACTACACACTGAGAAAGATCGGCGAGCGCTATCGGATTCGCCGATTCTGGCCATGCGGACAATACCTGTTCAAATTCGTTTTCGACGGTTCGTGGCAAAAACACCTCGGCGATGCCGGAGGCAACAATCTCGAACAGCCCGGCCGCGACGTCCATCTCGTCGTGCCGCAGTCGGGGGAATACCTGCTCTGGATGAACCCGGATCAGAAAACGTGGGGCTTCGAGAAAATCCCCACGCGCCGGCCACATGCGATCATCAGCGTTGTCCGCGACAGTTGCGATCGATATCTGCTCGATCCTTCGCTGAGCATCGGCCCGCCTGACAAGGTGTTGCGCTGCAACTGGAGCATCGAGTCAAGCGATCTGACGCCGGGCGATTGGACCCTCGAGCGGGCCGACGGCAACGACTACCTGCGGCTTAAGCGGGCCGGCCAGATTCAGATCCGACTTGTTGTCACCGATGGCACGCGGCGCGACACGGCCGTGACGACCCGCGTGCTCGGTAACAGCTTTCAGCTACATTCGCGAAACCAAGCAGATGCCGCCGGCACCGCGATGTATCCAATCGGCGTTGATGTCTGGGGGGCGATATACACCGCGACCCACGACGGTACCGAAATCTTCCGCATCGACGGAACGGGCAAGGATCGAACGGCCGCGCCCTTCAACGAAACCGTCGAAAAAGGCACGACGTATCTTGTTGTTCACGACTTTGGACTTCGCACTTCCCATCTGGAGACAACCGGGTTTCATCGATTCTCTTATACGCCGCGCGGCGACGAACGATTGCCCCCTGATCTGGTCGTCGAGCGCGTTGAACTCGTCGGCGGATTCAACAACTGGTCGCCGGGCCAGACGCCGCTGCACATGAGGTCCGACGGCGTCCACGAGACCATTCTGCTGCTGCCGGACGGCGTGCATCATTACAAGCTGCTGATCAACGGCGCGATTTACCTTGAAGACACGCTGGCCGATCCTCGTCTGAGCGTTCCCGACGGTTTGGGCGGCCGCAACAGCGGCGTGCTCATCGGTGACAACGCCGAGAAATTCGGCACCGCCCAGACTGATCATGTCAACAAGGAGGCACTGCGTCACGAGCCGACGCGGCCGGAGTACTTCAGTCCCTACACGCGAGAAAACGCCGTCATCTCACTTCGCACGCTCGCGCGCGACGCAGAGAGCGTCACGCTGCATGTCGTCGAATCGGATGCCAACCCCGTGCCGATGATGATCGACTCGACTCATCTGGGCTTCGACTACTGGCGGGCGACCGCCGCGACCGACAAGGCAAGGCTCGCCTATCAGTTCGAGATCAACGACGGAAATGCGACGCTTTGGTTCGACGCCGCCGGCGCGCATGAGAATCGAGACGACGCCATTCAACCTTTCAGCCAGAGCACCAAGATGCGATTCGAAACACCCGACTGGGCCAAGAAAGTCGTCTGGTATCAGATCTTTCCCGAGCGCTTCCGCAACGGCTCTCCGGACAACGATCCACCGCGAACCGTGCCGTGGACCCATCACTGGGAGAAGCCTTACAAGCCCGGCGATGACGTGAAGAAAGGCAGCCCGCAAGACTTCATCGAAAAAGGCACGTTCTTCGACTACATCTTCGATCGGCGCTACGGCGGCGACTTGCAGGGCGTTCGCGAAAAGCTCGGCTATCTGCGCGAGCTGGGCGTCACGGCGATCTACTTCAATCCCATCTTTCAGGCCGAGTCGATGCACAAATACGACGCGTCCGACTTTCGGCACATCGACGACTTCTTCGGCGTAAAGGACAGCCTGAAGAAGGTCAAAGGCGAAACGATCGATCCGGCCACCTGGCAATGGTCCGAGAGCGACAGGGTCTTTCTTGAGTTCCTGAAAGAGGCCCATCGCCAGGGATTCAAGGTCATCATCGACGGCGTGTTTAATCACGTCGGACGCGATTTCTGGGCATTCAAGGATGTGCTCAAAAACGGAAAAAACTCCGCCTACGCCGACTGGTTCGACATCACAAGCTGGGAGCCGTTTCACTACAAGGCATGGGACGGCGATGACGGTTCGCTGCCGCGCCT
>CAZRFP010000010.1:0-45976 GCA_964599535.1 uncultured Planctomycetaceae bacterium | reverse complement strand
ATACGGCGCTGGTCGGGTTCATCCGCGACGATGAACCGATCATGGCGGGGCTTGAGATCGTTGTCAGCGCCGAACTCAAGCCGGACATCGCCGTCGCAACGCCCATGATCGTCGGCGATCTTGGCGGGTTGCCGCCGCTGCTGGATGGCGCCCAGGGATTCACCATCTCTGCCGACCTCTCAAACATGGGCAGCTCGAGCGCCGGCGCGTTTACCGTGCAATTCCTCGCCGTCGTGGACGGACAGGAACAACTGCTCGGAGCGGCAGGTGTCAGTGAATTAGCGCTCGGCGCATCAACCACGGTGCAGACACACGTATCTGGCGGAACACTGCCTATCGGTTTCCACGTCGTGCGCGTGCAACTTGCGCAGTTGCCGCCCGAAGGAGACCTCTCAAGTGCAAACAACTCCTCCGCGAAGTTCTTCCAGCTTGGCACGCTTCCGGTCACGGGGGCGGCGATCGCCGTCTCCGGTGCGGCCAATCAGGGTTGCATCGGTCCGATCGTCAACGTCTCAGGCCGGGCCGATTACCTGCTGGTCTCATCCACTGGGGCGCTGCTGGACTTCCCCGTGCAAGGTGCAAAAGTGACTGTGACGGTACTGAACGCGTCCGGACATGTCGTGTCGACAACCTCCACCGTCCACACTCTGACAACCGGGACTTATCTTCAGCCGATTCACACGCCGCCGCCCGGTGCCTACACCGTGCGAGTCGAAGTGACAGATTTCAGCATCGCGGGTGAGACGGAGTTTACGCTCACGGTGCTTGACTCGTTCGCGTGCCAGTCGCCGGCGCCCGCTCCGCCGCCGCCGGTGCCGCCGCCCCTCTCGCTCGATCTATGGGTGTGCGCGGACGGCATCGATTTCTTCCAGGCAGACGCCGACGGACAGTGCGGCAGCTCGCCGATCGCTGGGACCATTTCCGGTGAGCCGGTCTGCATTCGCGCGGCAATGAACTACTATGCCAACGTGGGCGGACAGCCTGCTCCGGCGCTCTTCTCACAGCCGGTCGCAGTCTATGCCCATGTTCACGATGCGGCGACGGGCGAGTTCACATCGACGCTCATCCACCACCAGACGCTGACATTCACTGGAGCCGGCAGCTTGCCGATCGAGTTTACCTGGACGCCGCCGGATGAAGGTGAGCATGTGATCGAGGTCCGCTGGGAGCCGACGATCGCGCAGTACGGTGCCAACGACTCGGCGACGCGCGGCCTGATCGTGGGCAGCGGCTCCCCGGCCACGCCGATCGCTGTCACGGCATATGCAAACGGATGCAGTGGTGCGATCTGGATCGGCGGACGGGCTGACTACACGAGTGATGCCGGGGAGCGTATCCCGGTTGGCTGTGGCGCCGTAACGGCCCGGGTTTATGACTCGCTGGACGTTGAGATTCCCAGCAGCGGCGGCGTCACACGCACCAACGCCGTCGGCACGTACAGTACGACGCTGTTTGCCTCCACGCCGCCGCCGGGAACCTATCGCGTGGTGGTCGATGTCACAGACGGCACGCTCAGTGGCAGCGGGCAGGCCACGTTCACGTGTACAGTGGCGACCTTCGATCCGGTAGCGCCATCGCTGCCACCCCCTTCGCCCACGGGTCCACCGCCTTTCCATGGCGACGTTTACATCTATGCCGAACACATGGTCTTCCTCGGCAATGCGACCTGTTCCACTGCTTTGCTTCGCAATCCCGAGCCGGGCGAGGAAGTGTCGGTGCATGCTACGGCGTACTATGCGCAATCCGGTCCACAAAATCCGCACGAAGTCACGCTAACCGCCACGGAGTACGTTCCCATCGGTGACGCCCTGCAGGCCATTCCAATTGCCAGTGTCGGCCCGCTACCCCTGCCGCCCGGCGGTGGGACGGTCAGTGCGTGCCTGCTCTGGACACCGGCCAGCTTCGGGACGCGCATCGTCCAGGTGCAGCTCGTGCCCGACTTCCCGCAGTACGAGCTTAATGACGCCGCCACGCGCGCCATCACCGTTGGCTCTGCCGCGTGCCAGCTTGACCTGAGCGATACACGCGCCGAACTGACCGCAGGCGAGTCAGTCATGCTTGTCGCTCATACGAGCCACGGCGGTAGTGCGACACCCACGATGGACCTATTCGTGAAGGCCCTGCCGCCTGCGACTTCACTGCCCGCGGGCCTCTCCGTTGTCATAGAACCCGAAGGCAGTCTGACTTCGCCGTTCGACGCAGCCATCATGCTTCACACTAACGCGTCGCTCGCGCCAGGCCGCTACCAGTTGGCGGTATTGGGCGTCGGGGACGTGTGCTGCGCGTTGGCGACCTTTACACTGGTGGTCTATTCACCGAACAGGACGCCTGCGGTGAACTGTGACGCCGAATCATTGACCGTGGAATGCGCTTCGCCCGATGGCACGATCGTTAACATCTTTGCCCACGTTGCGGATGAGGATGGTGACGAACTCATCGTCACATGGCGCGTCAACGATGATGTGGTTCAGACCGACGTCGTATCTGCCGGAGAATCCCACGCAATGGAGTTGGTGCTCGAACGGGCCTTCACGGTCGGTACGCATGCCGTTTCCGTGTTGATCGACGACGGTCATGCAGGTTTCTCGGCGTGCTCTACCACGGTTGAGGTGGTTGATTCCACCGGCCCGCTCGTTTCGCTTGTGAGTGACACAGTCATGACCCTGACTTGCGCCGAGGGCGTATTCGACGATCCGGGCGCGCTCGCCCTCGACGAATGCCAAGGTGTCCTGCCCGTGCTCATCGGCGGTGACGAGGTCGATCTGTCCACGGCCGGAACGTACGTCGTCACCTACGACTCCGTCGATTCATTCGGCAACTCCGCGGATACCGTGACACGTATCATCATCGTAGAACCCCAGACTCCGGCGGCCAGCGCCGGGGAAGATCAGTCCGTGCCCGAAGGCACCTCTGTGACGCTCGATGCGTCGGCTTCGGCGACCGCATTCTGCGGCGCGCTGGAGTACGCCTGGGCTCAGATCGGCGGATGCACGGTCGTGCTCAACGTCACTGATCCCATCCACCCGACGTTCACTGCGCCACAGGTTCCAATGGGCGGGGAGACGCTGACGTTTCAGCTTGTCGTCAGCAACGGCGACAAGGAGAGTGAACCGGATGTGGTCAACATCCACATCATGAACGTGAACAACGCACCCGTCGCGCTGGCCGACGACCTGTGCGGCGACAACGCCGTTGCCGAGGCCGGCGTTGCCACGCTCGATGGCTCGAACAGTTACGACGTGGATGATGAGCCGCTGACATTCTCGTGGACGCAGACGGCCGGCATTCCCGTGACTCTTGATCTGTCCGATCCGATGCGTCCGACGTTTCCAACGCCGAACGTCGGTCCAGCCGGTGAGTCACTCACCTTCGAACTGACCATCAGCGACGGTGAGGACGGCGATACCGTCGAGATCATGGTTTGCATTGTCAACGTCAATCACCCGCCCGTTGCCAGCGCCGGAGAGCCTCAAACCGTCTCCGAGGGCAGCTTGGTGACACTGGATGCCACCGGCAGCAGCGACCAGGACGGCGATGAACTGACTTACTCGTGGACGCAGATCAGCGGGCCATTGGTCGCGCTGAGCGGCGCCGACACGGCCACGCCCAGCTTCACCGCCCCGGAGGTTGGGCCGGCCGGAGTTACGCTGGTCTTCCAGGTTACGGTCGATGATGGCTACGGCGGCAGTGACAGTACTCAGGTGACAATCACTGTGCAGGACACGGAAGGAGTGCCGCAGTGCAACTTGGCCAAGCCGAGCATGGCGGAACTCTGGCCGCCGAATCACAAGCTGATTCCGATCACGATCGAGGCGGTGACGCACAATTCGAACCCGACCGTCTCGATCACGATCCTCAGCGTGACGCAGGACGAGCCGATCAACGGCACGGGCGACGGTGACACGGCGCCGGATGCGGTGATCCAGGGCAGTACGGTGCTGCTGCGGGCGGAGCGCGCCGGCGGCGGCAACGGTCGCGTGTACCGCATCATATTCGAGGCCAGCGACGGCAACGGCGGGACGTGCATCGGCTCGGTCACCGTCAGCGTGCCGCATGATAAAGGAAAGAACAAACCGCCGGCCATCGATGACGGCCAGCTCTATAACTCGATTGGACCTTGAAAGGGCTTCACGATCGTTGTCGCCTCAAGGCCGCGACCTTTGCGACCGTTGAGTCTCGTGGTTTGTCACGGCGCTGTGGGCGGTGCTGCCGTGTCGATCATCGTGTGATGCTGGGCTTTTTTGCAGGCATCGGATAAACGATCCGCCGCAGTTTGCAGTTCGATCAAGACGAAGCTGCTGAGTCAGGGACGGTTTCACGTTGCCCGAAGCTCCCCACGCAGGCCACATCGTTGCGACAGCCTCTCGTCGCAACGATGTGGCCGCCACCTCTTTTGGTGCAATGGTCGGCGCGGCAGGATGATGATCCGGCGCTCAGTACCCTTCGCGCGTCGTTCGCTCGCGTTTACGCCCGATCTGCACACAATTCACATGCTGTTCCCGCGGGTTCTTTACTCGAACGGCCGGTCGTGGCCGCCGCGTTGCCGGCAGCGCGATCCACTTCTATACTCGCGGAGTGACTCAGCCGTTTCCTTGTGTCGATTCAAGTTGCTCAACCATGCCGCGCATTTCCCGTCTCGATCCCTCCCTCGTCAACAAGATCGCCGCAGGCGAAGTGATCGAGCGGCCCGCGTCTGTCGTGAAGGAACTCGTCGAAAACGCCATCGACGCTGGGGCGACGCGCATTGATATTGCCCTCGAAGGCGGCGGCGGCGAGTTGATCCGCGTGACCGACAACGGCCGCGGCGTCCCGCGTGACGATCTTCCGCTGGCCGTCGCGCCTCATGCCACAAGCAAGATCGCCAGCGCCGACGATCTGTTCAACATCGGCACCCTCGGCTTTCGTGGCGAGGCGCTGGCGTCGATCGCATCGGTCAGCCACTTTCGCATGGTCAGCCGACCGGCCGAGCAACTCGAAGGCTACGAGCTACTCATCACCGAGGAATCAGCGGCCGTCGCAACGGCCGCTTCCACGGCGTCATGCGCGGGTTCTGCTTCGCCGTCGTCCGGTGCGATGCAACAGTCCGTTCGGTTGAATGCCTGTGCCGCGCCGACGGGCACGACGGTCGAAGTGCGCAGCCTGTTCTACAACGTGCCGGCGCGGCGGAAATTTCTCAAGCAGCCGCAGACCGAGTGCAGTCATGTAACCGAGCAGATTGCTCGTCTGTCGCTGGCTCATCCGCGCATCGGGTTCTCGCTCACGCATCACGGTCGAACGTTGCGCAGCCTGCCGTCCACGGAAGACCGCCGGGTGCGCATCGCCGACTTCTACGGGGCCGAGCTGGCGGATTGCCTGATTCCGATTCGCGGCGACGAGCGCGGGCTGACGATCGAAGGCCTCATCGCGCCTCCGGCACACTCGCGGGCCTCGACCAAGTGGCAATACCTTTTTCTCAACGGTCGGTTCATTTCCGATCGCCGCATTGCTTACGCCGTGCGTGAGGCGTTTCGCGGACTGGTCGAGCACGATCGCTTCCCGGTCGTGTTCATCTTCCTGACGGCCGATCCGCGCGATTACGATGTCAATGTCCATCCGACGAAGATCGAAGTCCGCTGGAAGGATGCGGGCCTTGTGCAGTCGCAGGTGCTGGCCGTGCTGCGCGAGACGCTGTTGTCGCACGATCTGACGCCGTCGATGAATCTCGATCGCGCCGGTCGGTGGAATTCGGGGCGTCCGGGAGGGTTGTCCGACATCATCGGCGGCGCGCGCGACGGCGATCAGGCCCGCGCCCGACAGGCACTGGCCGATTATCTCAAGCGCGTCGATCCGACGCAGGCTCGGTTAACGTTTCGTCCGCCGCCGTTTCGTTCGGACGCGCTACGGCCGTCGATCGCCGGGGCGCTTCGCGCGCCTGCGGAAACATCGCCCTCGAGTGATCCCTTCGGCGAAGGCCTGGTTGACGGCGGGTCTGTGGCACCGGATGCGGCAGATTTGGCGGCTCGTGCCGATTCAGGCGGCTTCGCGGATGTCGCGCCCGATGCGGCAGTGCACGCCGCCGGAACGGGGGACCGTGATGCTCCCCGCGCCTTGCCGGGCGAAGCGCCGCAGACTGATGTGGGCGGTGGTGTCATCCGAGTGGCGGGCATGCCGTCGGGCGTGATGCAGATTCACAATACATATCTTGTCGCCCAGACCGATGAAGGCGTGATCATCATCGATCAGCACGCGTTGCATGAGCGTATTCTCTACGAGCGTTTTCGCGAGCGCGTGCTGCAGGGTCCGCTCGAATCGCAGGGGATGCTGATGCCCGTGCCCGTCGCCGCATCGCCGGCGCGAAACGAATCGGCCGAACAATTTCGCCCGCTGCTCGAAAAGCTGGGGATCGACGTGCGCGCCTTCGGCCCCGACGCCCTCGCGGTGCAGGCCTTTCCGACGCTGCTGAAAAACATGGACATCGCGGCGTTTGTCGCCGATCTGCTGGATCGGCTGGCCGATTGCGGCGACGCCGCGTCCGAGGAGACCGCCATTCACGCGGCACTCGACATGATGGCCTGCAAGGCGGCCGTCAAGGCCGGCGATGCTCTTACGCTCGACGAGATGCACGCGCTCCTGGAGATGCGCCATCTGACGGAGCGCTCCAGCAACTGCCCGCACGGCCGCCCGACCACGCTCGAACTGACCACGCGCGATCTGGAGAGACAGTTCAAACGCATCTGACAACGTCGCACAGTCGCGCAGCGCGTATTTATTCATGGACTTCTCAACACCTGGCATCATTCGCATCACCTGCCCGCGCGGCGGGTCCGACGCGCTGTCTGCTGAAATGGAGGCGATGGGCCATGAGCCATTCGATGCCGGCCACTCCTTCGTCAACATTCGCGGGAGCCTGCTCGACGCGATGCGGCTGAATCTGCATCTCCGCACGGCGGTCAACGTGCTCTTCCAAATTGCGGAGTTTCCCTGCGATTCGCCGGACGAGATGTATCGATCGGTGCGCGAACTGCCGTGGGAGGACTGGCTCACGCCGGAGGACTATCTCACCGTTGTCTCGCGCGGCAATCATCCCAGCATTGACAACTTCATGTATGTCAATCAGCGCGTAAAGGATGCCGTCGTCGATCGGATGATCGGATCGTGCGGCCGCCGACCCGACACCGGCTCGCAGCGCGACGGTTTTGTGCTCAGCGTCGTCTGGTTCGGCGAGATGGCCGAACTGTTCGTCAACACGACCGGCCGCAAGCTCTCGGACCGCGGCTATCGAAAGCTGCCGCACGACGCGCCGATGTCGGAGGCCCTCGCCGCCGCCGTGCTCGCCTCGACTGCGTATGACGGCTGTTCGCCGCTCGTCAATCCGATGTGTGGAAGCGGCACACTGGCGATTGAGGCGGCGCTGATCGCCTCAGGCCGTCCGCCCGGTCTGCTGCGAACGCACTACGGCTTCACGCACATCAAGGGCTTCGACGAAGCAGTCTGGCGGCAGATGCGCGTCGACGCAAAGAAAATTCGCGCCCGCGCCGCGCCCGCCGCGATTGTCGCGTCGGACATCGATCCCAAAGCCGTCGACGCCGCGCGGCGCAACGCGGAGACGGCCGGCGTGCATCATCTGATCTCGTTTCACGTGTGCGACTTCGCCGAGACGCCCATGCCCGACGCGCCGGGCGTCGTCGTGATCAATCCGGAGTACGGCGTACGGCTGGGCGAGAAGAAGCCGCTCGAAAGTCTCTACGAGCGCATCGGCGATTTCTTCAAGCAGCGCTGCAAGGGCTGGACCGGCTACGTCTTCACGGGCAATCTCGATCTGGCCAAGAGGATCGGTCTGCGGGCGAAGCGGCGCATGGTGTTCTTCAACGCGAAGATTGAGTGCCGGCTTCTGGAGTATGAACTCTACGAGGGCACGCGCCGCAAGCCGAATTCCCCGGCCGAAACACCGCCAGCATCCGATGCGTGATGATCGCTGCCGAATCTGCAATTGGGTCGGGTACTTGTGCCACGTGCGTCCTGTCTGTCGATCGTGTAGACTGTCAGACCGAAATCCGCGACGGCGATCCGTCGCGTTCTTAGGAGTGATCTGAATGGCCTGGCAAGCGATTGATCGCCGAACGCCCGTTTACGATTCCGACGCGCCGAAGCTGCTGTCTGAGGCCGTGCGCGAGAAGATTCGCTCGTTCTTTTCTCGCTATGAGACCAAGCGTGCCGCGCTACTCCCGGCGCTGCACGTTGTACAGCATACGTACGGCCACGTGAGCTATCAGGCCATGGCCGAAATCGCCGAGCTGCTGGAGATCCCCCCCAGCGCCGTGCTCGACACGCTCAGTTTCTATACGCACTTCTGGGACCACGAAAAGGGCGCGAAAGTCATCGTGGCCTGCCGAAGTCTGTCGTGTCAGGTCATGGGCGGCGACGCGGTGCTGAAAGCGTTGAAGGATGAATTGAAGATCGATGAGCACGGCACGACGCCGGACGGCAAGTACAGCCTGCTGACGGAGGAGTGCCTCGCGGCCTGCGATCACGCGCCGTGCCTTCTTATCAACGAGAAACTGCACAAGTGCGTCAAGCCCGATGACGTGAAGAAGATTCTCATGGACGCGAAGAATGCCGAAATTGCGCCGCCGCGATCCGACTTGTTCGATCCGCCCGCCGCACAGGCGCCAGGCGTGCCGGGCGACAACAGTGCCGCCGACTTGCCCAGGACCTCCGACATTCGGGAGATGAAGGAGGCCTGATGTGGGCGACGCCCCTCCGAAGCTCAATACCGGCCCCGAGCCGCCATGGCGCGTCGCACTCTGTTTCTGTCTGATGCTGATCGGCGTCTACGTCGTCGCTTGTCCGATCATTCGGCTTTCTGACTGGCAGATCGGCGTAAACAATCACGGATGGATCGAAGCCAAGGCCTGGTGGGGCGGCCGGATCGATCTGCCGATCGATGCGCCATCGCCCGACGTGCCTCGCCCGCGCGACACGGCTTGGTTCGACGGCAAGGTCTACAACGTTTTCCCGCCGCTGTGGACATTTGTCTCATATGTGACGATCGGCTTGCTTCGCCTGCAGGCCGGCTGGGGCGAACTCACGGCCGGCGATGTCGATGCTTTTTACGCGCCCTGGTATGTCGGCATCGTGGCACTGCCGCTGCCACTCGTGGGCTTCTGGGCTTTTCGCAACGCCATCGGCCGCAGCGACTGGGCGGCTGTTCTCACCGGCTGCTGGATTCTCGGCACGCCGTTGTATTCCTTGCTCTTCAGTTGCCGCGAGGGCGAAGTTAACAGCATCAATCATGTGATCAGCAACGCCGCGCTGATGCTGATCGCCGCCGATCTTCTCGGCGCGCGGCGTATATGGCCTGCGGCGATCGGACTAGTTCTCGGAGCCTGGACTCGTCAACTGACGTTTCTATTTCTCCCCGCGATCCTCTATGTGGCCTGGCGGTGTGCGGCCCATCGCGTGCGCAACGTGGTCATCGTCGGCGCTGCCGCGGGCATCGCGGTCGGTACGCTCGCGACACTCAACTGGCTCAAGTTCGGAAATCCGCTCGACAGCGGCTACGCCCACATTTATACCGGCCGCACGGATGAGTATGCCCGGCGGTTTCGCGAGCACAGCGCCGTGTTTGATCCGCGCTACATTCCGCGCAATCTTTATCAGATGAACATCGCGCTGCCCGAGGCGCGTGTCTCGCGGATGCGTCTCATTCTCGACAGCCACGGCGACGGCGTCTCGCTCTGGCTCACGTCGCCGCTGTTGCTTTACGGCATATTTTTTGTTCGCCGCTGGTGGCATGATCCGACGCGCCGGGCGCTGATGCTCAGTTCGGCGCTCGTCTTGCTCGGTATTCTCTGTTACCACACGACAGGTTCGGTGCAGAAGGGGATGTATCGCTTCGCGATGGATTTCGCGCCGATCTGGCTGGTCGTCATCGCCCCGTGGGTGACAGAGGTTCGGCATCGCTACATTCTGCTTGCGTGTTTTGCCTGGAGCGCTCTGTACTTTCACATCTTCTGCCTCAGCCAACTCGGATGAACGAAGACGCCCGTCAATCCGTTCCGCCCGCCGCTCCCGTGAAGCAGGGCGGCCGCGCATCGGCGCGATGGACGAATATCGGCTGTTTTCTGTTGTTGGCCGTCGCGCTGCACGTTGCCTTCGGGCACATCGTGCGCTTGTCGCAGTGGCAACTGCTGCCGGAATACAACGCCGGCGTGCAAGAGGGCGTCGCCTGGCTGAGCGGCCGGCTTGACCTGCCGTTTGAGGGCGACGACCCGACCGATCCGGGCCAGCGCGGATGGGATACGGCCGTCTTCACGCCGCCCGGCGAATCGGCGCCGCGCGTCTACAATGTGTTCCCGCCGCTTATCTCCATCCTGACTGCGGCGCTGCATCCGCTGCATCATTATCCGCTTGGATTGCCGGCGGGCGTATGGTCGCCGTGGACGATGGTATGGCTTGTTTATTGGCCGCTTGTGGTTGTCGGCTTCGTCGCTTTTCGGCGGCGCGCCGGCGATGCCGGATGGGCGGCACTGCTGGTCTTCGCCCTGATCGGCGGCACCGCTGTATTGCCGCAGTTGGTCTTCAGCGGCAAGGGTCTGCTCGGGCAGCTCAATCAGGTCATTTCGCAGATCGGCATCCTGCTGATCGCGCATGACGTGCTCGGCCGTCGGCGAATCTGGCCGGGCCTGATCGGTCTGTTCATCGCGACTTATACGCGGCAGCTCACATTCCTCTACGGCGGCGCGCTCATTTGGGCCGCGTGGCAGCGCGCCGGCCTGCGCGGCGCGGCATGGACCACGCTCGCGCTCGCCGTCATCGCAGCGCCGCTGCTCGCGCTGAATCATGCGAAGTTCGGTCATGCGTTTGATTTCGGTTATCGATATATCTACGTCAATCGTGACGATCCCGTCGCGCGGAAGGTTCACGACCACGGCGTCTTTTCGGCGCGGTTCATTCCAGAAAACGCTTACTACATGCTGCTCGCGCCGCCGCGCGTCGACGAGTTGACGCCCGTTTCGATCCGCATCTCCGAGACCAACGACGCCAGCACCAGCATCTGGATCACCACGCCGCTCGCCCTGATGATCTTCTTCGCCGTCCCCGCCTGGTGGCGCGAGCCGGCCGCCCGGGCGCTCATGCTGGCGACTTTGCCGATTCTGATCGGCCACTTATGCTATCACAGCCCCGGCTGGCTCGCGCGCGGCTACAATCGCTTTGCGCTGGATTATCTGCCGGTGTGGCTCGTAGTCGTCGCGCCTTGGACGCGCGGGGGCGAGCGGAACTGGCGCACAGGGTTCACGCTGGCCGCCGTGGCGTGGAGCGTATGGTACTTTACGAACCTGAACATCTAAGAACGCGAACCCAGCGGACGGAGAACGCCGTGGAGTGATCGTCAGCCCTGCGCACGCGGCGGTTCAGTCGTGCGATGGTTTTTGGATTTTGCTTTCTCCATTCCGCTTTTATTCCGAGATTCACCTATGCCCCCATACCAGCCCGTTCTGCTCAAAAACCTCGGCGTCGAAGGCATCCGCACGCTCAAGACCTATCAGTCGCGCGGCGGATACGAGACCGCGAAGAAGGTCATCACCTCGCTCACGCCCGACGCCGTCATTGAAACCGTCAAGGCCAGCGGACTGCGCGGCCGCGGCGGGGCGGGCTTCCCCTGCGGCATGAAGTGGTCGTTTCTGCCGGCCGATCGAAAGGTGACGTATCTCTGCGTCAATGCCGACGAATCCGAGCCGGGCACATTCTGCAACCGCGTGCTGATGGAGGAAGACCCGCACCAATTGCTCGAGGGCATTCTCATCTCCGGCTTCGCCACGCGCACGACGACCGCCTTCATCTACATGCGCGTCGAGTTTCACGAGCAGTTCCATATTCTGCAGAAAGCGCTGGATGAGGCGTACGCCGCGGGCCTCTTCGGCAAGAACATCTTCGGTACCGACTTCTCGATGAACTGCTACATCCATCGCGGCGCGGGCGCCTATGTCTGCGGCGAGGAGACCGGCCTAATCGAAAGCCTCGAAGGCAAGCGCGGCTGGCCGCGCATCAAGCCGCCGTTCCCCGCGATTGAGGGCCTCTTCCGCCGGCCGACCGTCGTCAACAACGTCGAGACGCTCTGCTGCGTCGTGCATATCTTCGAGCGCGGCGCGGAGTGGTTTAAGTCCATCGGCACCGAAGGCTCCGCCGGGCCGAAGCTCTACACCATCAGCGGGCCGGTCAACCGCCCCGGCTGCTATGAGGCCCCGCTCGGCATCACCTGCCGCGAGTTGATCTTCGGCGACGACTTCGGCCGAGGCATGAAAGACGGCAAGCGCGTGAAGGGCTGCATCCCCGGCGGCCTCTCCGTCGGCGTGCTGACGGAGGCCGAGTTGGATTGCAGGCTCGACTTCGACGACGTGCGAAAGTACGGCCTGCTCGGCCTTGGCACGGCCGGCGCGATCGTGATTCCCCACGATGCCGACATCCGCCAGGTGCTCGCGAACGTCACGCGGTTCTACTCGTCGGAGAGCTGCGGCCAATGCACCCAGTGCCGCGAAGGGACCAACTGGGCCTACAAGATCGCCCTGCGCATCGCGCTCGGCGCGGGCCGCATGACCGATCTCGACATGCTGGCCGATCTGACGACGAACATGGGCATGATGCCGGGTCTGTCGATCTGCGGCCTGCCGGACGGCGCGTGCTACCCGATCCGCACCATCGTCCAGAAGTTCCGCGCGGAGTTCGAAGACCACATCCGCAAGCAGGAGCCGCACCGGGTGGAGGCGGTCCTGAAGCGCCTGAACCCGGCGGCGTATGAGTTGCCGATTCTGGGGGCGCGATCGCTCCTGCAAAGGAACAAGGCATGATGGGAATCCGAACCTACGCAGACACTTCCGTGTTCGGCGGCGTCTTTGACGAAGAGTTTGAAGAACCCAGCCGCGCGTTCTTTGATCTTGTCCGGTCCGGAAAATTCTCGCTCGCCGTGTCCGACGTTTCCGCCGCCGAAATCGAGGGGGCGCCAAGAGAAGTCCGGGATTTTTTTGAAGCGCTGCTTCCCCACATGCATGTTGTCGCGATCGACGCAGCGGTCCAGGGGCTCCGCGATGCCTACATTGCCGCCGGAGTCGTCGGGGAGCGGTCGGTCGACGATGCCGCCCATGTGGCCGCCGCCGTCGTTGCCGGCTGCGAGCTGATTGTCAGTTGGAACTTCCGCCACATCGTCCATTTCGAGAAGATTCGCGGCTATAATGAGGTCGGCGTTCGGCAGGGATTCAACGAAGTGGAGATTCGATCCCCCCGCGAGGTCTTGAGCTATGAAGACGACGAAGAAATTTGACTGCGTCGAGATGAAGCGCCAGGCCCAGCGGAAGATTCGCGAAGCACTGCGCGGGAAAACGCGCGAGGAAGAGCTGGCGTATTTCCGGGCCAGGGGCGAAGCACTTCAGAAGCGCATCGACGCGGCGAAGGCCGGACGGCCGAAAGGCTGAACCGTCGGCACCGCATCCGTCCGGGCCGGATTCGAAGGCCCTTTCCGCAAGCAGGAGCCGCACCGGGTGGAGGCGGTCCTGAAGCGCCTGAACCCGGCGGCGTATGCGTTGCCGATTTTGGGCGTGCGCTGACTGTGGCGCCGGTTTCCCACCGGTGAGCCGCGAGGCGGCGCCTTGCTCCCTTTCCCTTGAAGGCTGAGGACGACCAAGGCGGGAGTTCGAAGGGCCGGGAGGGTGATGCCGCGAAGCGGCGTCTGAACAGAGCTGCGCCCGTCAGGAAGCGGTCGGCGATCGGATGCGCCGGCCCGTTGTCTCCCGATGATGATTTGCAGGGTTGCGGCACCCACGGCCCGCCCCGCCGAGCGCGCGAAGATTATCCGATGCGCCGGCAGCCGGTCCGCCGCGCGAAGGGCTGAAACAGTACCTTAATCCGAGGCCCTGCGCGCCTTGACAATGGGGAGTACTTCACAGACACTTTTCTGAAACGAAAACCCGTCAGGTGGATCAGGGGCATCTGAACCACCTGGAAATCAGACGAACAGGAATCCGATGTTTCTCCGGCTACCTCTTGGAGTTGAGAGCTCACGTGTGACTCAGAATACCGAAATCGATATCGGGGCCCTTCTTCAACGGCTCTCTCGAGAAGAGCCTGATTGGATCAATGATTCCGATTCTGAGGCGATAGACGCACGTATTAAGGAAATTTTGAAGTACATAGAAGTCTCACATGTGGCGGGGGGCGAATTGGCGGCCGATCTTCCAAACGAACTACCTAAGCCAATCAAGCGCTTCCTCGCATTCTCCGCCTTAATGGCCGTGTTGAATTGCTGGATTGAAGTAATCTCTGCGACACGAGAGAATCTCGACAACGGCCGCAGTGTGTTCACTGTAACAGTCGCAAAGCGAGACAAGAATGGCCTGTTTCCGTTGGTTATGAATCAATATATTGCAATCGGACTTCCCTACCTGGCGGGCGATGCGGACCGCGAATTGGGTGGGTTCTTTTCTGCGTACGTGATGGCTGCCAGTTCTCTCGTTGAGTCTGCATTTCATTTACCCGAGCTCACTTCAACTCGACTTTCGGAAGATTGAGCAGATTCGAGGCCGGGTTTCATGGCGACGGTCATTACGTTGCCGTAGTCCGCTATGCGCTACGATTGATTTCACGTCGTCCTTGCATCGAGGCGTTTCCTCCGATTCGGGCCGGCTCTCCGCCGGTGACCGCCTCCTCGCCACCGGTGTCCAATGTGCGTTAACCGGTTACAACTCCCTCGTAACCGGTCCCCCGCCCTCTCTCACCGGTTCCGCCACGCTCCTCGCCGGTGAAACGTCCACCGCCACCGGGTGCAACTGGCCCGTCACCGGTGGAGCCGTCCCGCGAACCGGGCGGGCCTCGTCGCCGCTCGCACTGATCTTCTTCCCGCTTGCGCCGGTTTTTTCGCCGCTGGCGTCGATTTGAGTCACGCGCACGTCGCCGCCGATAATCCCCGGCCCGCCAGTGTTGCCGCGTTCGCCCGGCGCGCGGGTTCCCGTCCTTCGCCGAATCGCGGGCCTCGTCCGCGAATCGAACCGCAAGTCCCCCGCATTCCGAGCCGATCCGGAATTAAGACGTGAGAAGTGAGACGTCAGAAAGAAAAGACTCGCCTCACCGTGGGGCAGCGCTTTCTCAATTCTCAATTCTCCATTCCACATTCTCAATTTCCCCCATGCCCAACATCCACACCATGCCCCGGGCCGACGGCGACTTCGACGCCTGGCAGACGAACTTCGTGGCCTATGCCCTGAAAAATTCCCCGGCGCTGGGACTTTCCCATGCCGAGGTCGAGGCACTCGAAGATGGCCAGAAGGACTGGCGGAAAAACTACGACTTCGTGACCGATGCGCGGGCCACCCTCGCCTCGGCCGTCGCCGCCAAAAACGACGCCCGCGAGGCCTTCGCCGCCATCATCCGCCGGGCGGCCGTCCGGATTCAGGCCGACCCCGACATCGACGATGCTCAGCGCGCGGCCCTGGGGCTGAACGCCCCGCGCGCAAGCGGACCGGCCTATCCCGCGCCCGATACGGCCCCGATCGTGATGATCGACGCGGGCACGCGGCGGGTCCACCGCCTGCGGCTGGTCGACGGCGAACACCCCACGCGCTTCGCCAAGCCGCGCGGCGTCTTCGCCGCTGCCATCTACGTGGCACTCACCCCGCCGGGCGGCGACGCCCCGGCCGACCCGGACGCCTACCGCTTCGCCGCGACCGCCACCCGCTTTCCCGTCAACGTCGAATTCGCCGGCGCGGATGCCGGACAGACGGCCCACTACCTCGCCCGCTGGCTCAACACCCGCGCCGAACCCGGCCCCTGGAGCGCGACGGCGAGCGCGACCGTCGCGGGCTGATGCGCAATTGCCCATGACTGGCGCGCGGCCGCCGCAGGCTCCGTCCACTGCTAATTCGCCTCAATCTGAACCGTCGCCTCATTCGCCTCGCCGTAGGTCATCACGCAGGTCTTGCCGCCGCCCTCGCAGTCGCCGGTCCATGCAACCCAGACATAACACGGGTTCATCGAGCCCGCATCGCAGGCATGCGAGCCATTGTCGATGGCGTCGCGCAATTCGAGACTGAGAACGGCTCCGTCGCGATAGTAACCCCAGAGAAACACGACACCTGCCGGAACATTCTTGACGGCCACGCCGAACCCGTCCTCCACCGGCCGGGGCGGAATGATGTAGCGATCGACTTCGACATCGATGATCACGTTGCAGTCGGAAATGATGCCGCCGCTCGTAGCGCGGACGAAGATCGGCGTCATCGCCGAGAAGTTGGCTTCGATGGTTTTGTCGGCGTCCATATTGATGTAAAGCGTGGCCGGGTTGGAAAGGCCGTCGCCGGTTGGTGCGCCGACAGTGTTGCCGGTCCAACTATCGAATTGCATCGGCGCGGTGTCGAGCGTATCCGGCGGCGGCGTTGACGTGATGCCGCCATCGGCCTCGACCGCGACGAGCGCGATCTTGGTGTCCTTGTCGTAGGTAAAGGTCTGGCTGATTTCGCCGGTGCCGTTGCCGGCGCCCAACGTTACGTGGAAATCTGACTGGGGGGAACGGTTTTCGAGGCTGGCGTGGTCCTGCGGGCCGTCGTTGACGACGCCGTAGACCCGTGCGAATTCGCCGTTGACCGGGCCGTTGATCTTAATGGTCAACTGAAAGGGCCCTTCGCCGGATGAGTTGCCGTTGCTGTTGTTGTTCGAATTCGAGTTGTTGTTGTTGTTGTTCATGGAGGGATTCTGATTCGGGCATTCGGAGCCGAGCAGAAAAATGAACGCTGCCGCCAATATCGAGATTTACTTGAAATTCATCTTGCCTCATTTCTGGAAGTTGCCGAACGTGACCAACGTCAGTGACAGAGCTTTGCCCCGATGATAACGCAATTAGGGTCCGGGTAGAAACCCATCGAGTGGGGTCGGTGGCCGCGCCGGTCAACCAGCGAGCTGAATTTATCGCTTGCGACAATCGCCCCGTTTTCGACACACCGTGCGGCAAATTCGCATCAGGCATCGGCGCGGCACCGATTTTGTTCGCTACCTCGCAGGCTGGCTCTGCCGCCCTTCCGAAGTCGGCGCCGCCTCGCTCAAGATCTGACCCCCAAGGACTTTCGCCGGGTTGTGTCCCTCGGCCCCAGATGCTACATTGGCCATCAGCGAGCAGGCTTCACAACGACCATCCGGTCGGAGGGCGACCATGAACTTGAAACTGAGCGGCCCCATCAAGGGCGCGGCGTTGTCCGCCTTTGCCATCGTTTCACTTTGTGCGGGGCCGATGGCCGTTTCCGCCTGGGCCGACTTTCCCCTCCAGTGGCAGACCGGCTACGGCTACGAGCGCACGATCGGCGGGCAGCGGCTCTTTGCGGTGGACCCCGACGGTCCCGGACTGGAGGAAATCACTGTCGCCACCGTCGGCCCCATCGCCCACACCTGCAACTACGGCATGCAAATGTGGCGGGATGGCCGCTGGCAGCCCATGGGAACGACCAGTGTCGGGCTTCAAAACAGCGGGTCGGCGATTTATCCGACCACGTTCGAGGGCCAGCCCCTCGTTGCGCGAACTTCCAACCCCACCGTGATTCGCTGGGATGGCCAGGAGTGGCAGCCGATGGGAAGCCTGTTTCCCGAATCGAACATGCGGTGGGTCGACTACGACGGCGTCCTTCACGCCATCAGCGGCTCATACGTGTACCGCTGGAACGGCACCCTCTTTGAAGTGGTTAGCCAGACGACCTCGGGCATGAGGGCCGCGCGCGCGTTTCAGGGCCGGCTGATCGTGGGCGGTTCGATTCTGCAGCTCAACGGCGTCACGATGAACAACGTCATGGCCTGGGATGGCGTGGCGTGGTCGCCTCTGGGTGACGGCGTGCCAATCGCCCCGGTCGTCGATTTTGCCGAGCGCGACGGCCTCCTGCTTGCCCTGACCCGCGGGCCCACCTGCGGCACCTGCAACCGCGTCATGGCCTGGGACGGAACAACGTGGACCGAGTTCGGCCCGGCCCTCGAAATGGCACCCACCCGCATGCAGGTGATCGGCGACCAACTCTATATCGGTGGCGATACGGCCTCCTCCGCTCTCGGCCATTCGCTCGTCCGCTGGGATGGGGCAGGCTGGGAGCGCTTCGCAGCCGCCACCCCCGGCCTTTGGACCGTGGCCGCGATGACGGAGGCGAATGGCAACCTCATCATCTCCGGAAAGGACTTTCCATTCGGTCAGGTTCCTTTTGTCGCCAAGTGGGACGGCGAGCGGATGTCGTTTCTTGGCGGCCACGGCTTCGGGAGCAGCGGCTTTGCCGGCGATCCTAACGGAGGCCATATTCACGCTTTCTTCAGCACTGGCGAAGAACTCTTCGCGGCGGGTTCGTTTGTAACGACGGGAGATGGTCCAGCGAATCGCGTGGCGGAATGGCGGGAGGGCCGATGGAGTCCGCTCGGCTCCAGTTTGATTATGGCCCCGCCCCATGATCGCATCTTCCCCTTTGAAGGCGGCATCGTGGCGACGCGTTCGAACGCCGCGCCGATCGTCTGGGATGGCATGACATGGACCTCTCCGCATGCGTCGTTCATCCTCGATGGCTTCACCGTCTTTCCGATTGGTGAAATGAACGGCCGGCTGGTAGGGAAGATCGGCGGTCCCACGAGTTATCTGATTCGGGAGAACGGCCAATGGCAGCCACTGGCCCCAGGGCAGCCCGCTTCCATTGTAAAAGAGTGGGTCTTCGACGACTGCATCGTCGCGTACGGATCCCAGGAGCAAAACCGGCTCTTCCATTGGAACGGCGAGGCGTGGCGCTCGTTTGAAAACGGGCCGACCACCCTGCCCCTCGATGTTGCCATTCACCAGGGAAAGGTCGTCGCCATCATGAACGGTGAAGTCGTTATGTTCGACGAGAATGGACTGAATTACATCGGCGACTTTCCCGCCGTGCGATTGCTGTCCCTCAACGCCGAGTTGCTCGCCGTGAAGCACAATTCCCAGGTTTTACCCTATGCACAAGTGTCGATCTGGAATGGCACGACGTGGCAGGATGATGAACTGAACGTGCTTTACGACGACGGTTCGACCTGCGGCCAGTGGGGGAACGTCGCGGTCAACACCGTGATCCGCCATCAGAACTCCATCCTCTTCGGCGGCGACTTCGCCTACATCGGTAATCCGAACACGCAGCATATCGATTCAGGAAACTTCGCCGTCCTTAAGACCGGGCATCCGCCGGGCGACATGAACGCCGATGATCTGGTCGACCTCGCCGACGTCCCCGCTTTCATTGCCGGCCTGCTCGATCCCTCCGCGATGAGCATCTACGCGACGCTGGCGTCGGATGTGAATGCGGACGGATTCAACAACGGCTCCGATCTGCACGCCTTTGTTGAGGCATTACTGAGCGAGTGAAGAAAATGTTTCCCCGGGCTGGCCATGTTCAGACGCCGGGCCGACACCCTCTCGCCGGGACCGCCCTGCACTCAAGAAAAGAGCCGTCCGGTCCACTTCCGTGATGAGACTATGACCCGCGCCGCCGCCCGCCCGGATGCCGGCCGTCACGGTCGCCGCCCGACCTTTCCTTTTGAAATCACGACATCATCCAGGTACAGGTGATGGTCCCTCGCGGCCGGCACCTTGCCTCCGTGATAGACATCCAGCCACACCTTTTCAATCTTCAGCTCCGGCACGTCGCGAAATCTCAGGTCCGTCTTTTCAAATACCGGCACATCATCCACCCACGCCCGCAAGACGCCGTCGCGTTCTCCCGGCGTGTTCATCCGGGCGAACTGCTCGATGCAATACCACCGATCCAGCGCAAGGCCGCCGCCCTCGACGGCCCAGTAGATGCCGTCGCCGTACGGCCCGGCCATGTCGGCGTGATAGATGTAAGATCCGACCGGAATCCGCCCCTCGGGGTGCCGAACAGCCCGCGCGCCGACCAGCCGTTGCGACCATCCGACGGCAGTCCGCCATAGCCCGCACGAAAGTACGTGCCGGCCAGGCCCGGCAGCTTTCCCGTATGCGCTGGTTCAAAATCGCCCGCCAACCGCAGGTAATATCGAAAGTAAATCTCGTCAGGCTCTTCCCCCGTGTGCCATCGGAAATAGTAGGCCAGATGGTAAATGCCGTAATGCTCTCGCTCGCGCAGCGTCACGCGAAGCGCACGCCCGTCAAGCGCCTCGAACCCGCGATCGACATCGTCGGCCACCGGCTGGGCGTGAAGCGGCAGCGCCAGCGGCAGGAAGGGCGCCAGCCAATCCGCCGACTCAAACCCGATTCTGATCAGGACACCGTCGGTTGCCGGATCGGCGGCATTCGATGAACAGGGGAACGATTCCCATGCGGGCCGATTCGATACGGGATCATGACATCGCATGGACATCAACATGAGGCCCAGCGTCATGATCCATCTTCGCGCACCGCCGCGGCGCGGCATGAGCGCCGACATCAGCCGCCCGCGGTCATGGCTGATTCGACACAAAAGCGATCCCGCATCGTCCGGCATGGCGGACCACCCGTCACACGCCGCGCGCTCAGTCAAGTCGCCCCCGTCGGCGCAGGATGCCCCCCAGATCATCGACCCCATCAACAGCCCCATGGCGCGATGTCCTTACTTCTACTCTTCGACGCATTCGAGCGTGCTGAGGGCGGTGGCTTCGATGCGCACAATCTTGCCTGCGACCGAGGTGGTCAGCTGCGCATACGAGGGGTTGATGCCGATGATCGAGGGAATCGAGCAACTCAGGTTCGGATTGTCGGCATAGAACGGTGTGGTGACGGTGAAGGGCAGGATGCCGGTGATGGTCGAGACCGGGTCGGCCGGGTTAAACGGAGTCCGGGCTACCATTGAGTGAATATCGACCGTCTTGTTCGTCGCATCGATGACGTCGAAGCGGATGTTGTTCCCGGTGTTGTTGACGTATTGCACCGAGACCGTGACCGGCACGGGCGGCGGTTCGCACGAGACCCCCATGCACATCACAAGGCATAAGCAAAGACCAAGCGCTTTCATGTGGCTTTCTCCATTTTTTGCGGAAACACGTTTACACGACACACGACGCAAGGTAACGAGGAGAACGGCGGCGGGCAATGCAGGTAGGAGATTGGGTGCGCGGCGGCGAACATGGCCGGCGCTGGGAGTGTCCTCGAACCATCGCGAATTTCAAGATTCTCCACACTTTTACGCTCCGAAAACGCATCACCGCGTCGCTTTTCGGCCTATCGGGTTGAAGGGGCGAGGGGATTTGGGTTAAAGTGGCGCTTGGCAGAGCCAGACTTTCAGCCCCGCGGAGCCGCAGTGTTCCGCATGGAGTTCATTCTCATGCATGTGAAGCACCCCCGCCGCATGGGGTTCGCCGCCCTGGCGAGCGCCCGAGCAGAGTCGTTCCCATCCACCAGCAGCCTGCGACGAACCGCGACGTGGTCGATCCTCGCATGCGCGATGATCGCGTTTCTCTCCGCAAGGCCGTCCTTCGCCGACGGGCCGGCCGACGAGCCTGAGATCGTGATCGAGGGTCCGATCCTCGTCGATGGCGAACTGGTCTATCCCGAAGGCGCGCGCGTGCCGCGTCACATGACGGACCTTGAGCGCGCCTGGTGGGAGGCGAATCCGCCGGTGCTGCCGCGCGGCTCGGAGATTCCGCCGACGACCGATGTTCGCACGGTCGCGGAGTATGAGCCGATGGAGGGGATTTTGCTGGCGTGGAAGACGTGGGGTTCCGCTTCTGAAACCGTCGTCAAGGAGATCGCCCGTCAAATCACGACGAACGCCGCTTCGGGCGGCGCCAAGGTGTACATGGTCGTAGACTCGACGGCTTGGCAGTCGACCGCTCAAACCGCCTTGTCGTCTTACGGTGTTAACATGAGCAGAGTGGAATTTGTCGTCCGACCACTGAATTCTATCTGGATACGAGATTACGGGCCGCGATATGTTTTCATCGGTCAGGTGCGCGCCATCGTGGATCATGTTTACAACCGTCCGAGGCCTCTCGACGATGTCTTTCCCTCCCATTTTGCCTCCGTTAAGAGTCATCCCTTCTATCAACACCAACTGATCCATGGCGGCGGAAATTATCATCTTGACGCCAACGGAAGCGGCTATGCCACGCAACTGATTTGGAACGAGAACACCAGCCTGACGCACGATCAGATTCACGACATCTGGGCCGACTACCAGAACATCGACACGCACATCTTCCCGCCATTCCCGACCAGCGTGGATTCAACGCAGCACATCGACATGTGGATGCAGGTTGTCGCGGATGACAAAGTCGTCATCAGCGACTGGCCGAACAACTCAGGCTCGACGCAGGATGTCATCTGTGACAATGCGGCGGTTTTCATGGCTAATCGTGGCTACACGGTGCATCGCGTGCCGGCGCGGTTGGTTTCAGGAACCCACTACACCTACACCAATGTCGTGATGTGCAACAACCTGGTTCTGATTCCCTCATATACGAACACGTCGGTTTCCCCGCATAACGCGACGGCGCTGGCGGCCTGGCAGGCGGCCATGCCGGGCAAGACGATCGTGCAGATTAATTCGCAGGCCATCGTGACATCGGCCGGCGTGATGCACTGCATCGTGATGCACGTGCCGCGCAACCTCGGCGGCTTCAATCCCACCGCGTATCTGGAGAACCTGCGCGGCGGCGAGACGCTCATGCCCGGCGAGCAGGTGCAGATTCGATGGCTCTCCGATGATGATGTCGGCGCGGTCAATGCCGACATTCTGCTTTCGACCGACGGCGGCGAGACGTTTGACACGATCATCGCATCGGCCGTGCCGGACAACGGCGCGTTTACATGGACCGTGCCGGATGTCTATACGACGCAGGCCCGCATCCGCGTGCGCGTGCGCGACGCGAGCGCTTTGACCGGCCACGACGAGAGCGAGTCAAACCTGACGATCGATGGCGCGGCGATGGTCGGCGATGTGAACTGCGATCTGAAAGTGGACATGAACGATCTGCCACACTTCGTGGCGGCGCTGCTGACGCCCGATGCGTTTACGGCGTGCAACCTCAGCGCGGCGGATACCAACGGCGATACGCTGCTTGACGGGCAGGACATCGCGGGATTCGTCGAAGCGCTGCTGGCGCCATAGCGCATCGCAATCCGCGGGGCGTGGCGGATATGTCATGATGATGGCACTGTATGGGATCGCCGCCGCTCCCGAACGGTCGCGGTTCTGATGGCGCGGCCCTTATTCCGAAGGTTCAATCGTCACTTTCAATTTAAACGTCGCGAATTGTTCGGCGTAGAGTTCCGCGCGCTCCTTGTGTGTCACGAGCAGCAGGGCGACGCCGCTACTGTGCGCTTCGAGCATCGTCAGAATCGCCTGCTTCCAGCCCAGCGGCGTGAGCTGGCAGATCACGCGAACGACAACACCATGTCGTTGACGTCGTCGTTGTGCAGCAACACGCGATAGGGCGGCAGCGGCTTGGGCTTCGCGGCGCTCGGCGCGGGCTTGCGCGATTTCTGCGGCGCGGTTGTGGCGGGCGGTTCGGCGACGGCCCCTTTTGACTTCGGCATGACTCAGCAGGCTCCCGCACAGGCAACAAACGTTGCTCCGGCCTTTCGTTCCCGCTCCATATTACAAAGTTGCCTTTGTTGCGTCACGATTTTTTTGCTGTCGTTGCGGTACAAGCGTGCCGAAGCCATACCCTGCGGCGAGCCGGACGGAGGTACCACCGGGCGACGGCACTTCCGGTCTCGATAGGGCCGCCGTTGCCATGGCGCGCGGCGACGGTTCTTATGTAATTGTAACTTATTATTCGGCAAACGATTGCAATCACATCGAGCGGCGGAGGCGTTTGACCGATCTAACCTACGGGTGCTACGATACTCAGGATTCGCGGCACGCATGGCGTTCGCGAGAGGCCGGCCGATGATGCGGCCGGGCAAACATGATCCGATCGAACCGCTACATCGCCAGACTGACCTGCATTCGACAGCATGAGACTCGCCGGTGGTTCGCCGTCGTCGAGCGCACCCACACCATCGGTCTGGCCGACTTCATGTCCAAGATTTTCAACGAATGACGCAAGGCCGATCGTCATGATCGCGCCGTGCGCCGCTTGCGCCGTGTCGATCATGCATGGACGATCGGCCTGGTGGCCCATACTCACGTCAACCTCGGCATATGTTTTGATCTCACGTTTTGATGATCCGCCGCGCGCTGCGCGCTTTGAGGTGTCCCATGCGAACGAAAGCTCCCGAACAAGTCCGTATCGATCCGACCGACGTACTCTCCGAACTGAAGAAGCACATCCTCGTCGATGGTTTTGAGATCGTGATCGATCTCGACCGAAGCCAGGGGTGTCGTCTTTATGACGCTCATTCCGACCGAAGCCTGATCGATCTGTACAGCTTCTACGCTTCCATGCCCATCGGCTTTAATCATCCCGCGTTTCAGCAGACCGACGTGCAGGACGATCTGCTCGCGGCAGCCTCGATCAAAGTGGCAAACTCAGACGTGTACAGCGTTCAGATGGCGCGCTTCATCAAGACGTTCGTCCGCGTGATGGGCGTCGCTGAATTGCCGCGGCTCTTTTTCATCGAAGGCGGCGCGCTGGCCGTCGAGAACGCCCTCAAGGCTGCGATGGATTGGAAGGTGCGGAAGAACATCGACGCCGGCCGCGGCGAGATCGGCACCGACATCCTGCACTTCAAGCAGTGCTTCCACGGCCGGACCGGCTATACCATGTCGCTGACGAATACGGATCCGAACAAGGTCGCGCTCTTCGCCAAGTTTGACTGGCCGCGCGTCGCCGCGCCGGCCGTCAACTTCGCACTGAGTGAGCCGCAGCGCACCGAGCGCGTCGTCGCGGACGAAAAGCAGGCCGAAGCGGACGTCATGCAGGCGCTGAAGGATCGCCCCCATCGCATCTGTTCGATCATCATCGAGCCGATTCAGGGCGAAGGCGGCGATCGGCACTTCCGCGCCGAGTGGTTCAAGACGCTGCGCCGCATCTGCGACGAAAACGAGCTGCTGCTCATCTTCGACGAAGTGCAGGCCGGCATGGGCGTCACCGGTCGAAACTGGTGCTTCCAGCATTTCGGCGTTACGCCGGACTTGCTGTGCTTCGGCAAGAAGGCGCAGGTCTGCGGCGTCATGGCCGGTCCGCGCCTTGACGACGTGAAGGACAACGTCTTCCGCAAGCCGAGCCGCATCAACTCGACCTGGGGCGGCAACTTCACCGATATGGTCCGCTCGACGCATTATCTCAACATCATTGAGAAGGAAGACCTCGTCGCCAACGCGCGAGAGATGGGCGAGCGATTCATCGAGGCGCTGCACGGGCTGGCCCGCGAGTTTCCGGCGATCACCGCGGTGCGCGGGCGCGGGCTGCTGCTGGCGTTCGACATGGCCGACGCCGCGACGCGCGATGCCTTCTGGCGGGCCTGCTTCGCCGGCGGTCTGCTCGTGCTTCGCAGCGGCGAGCGCTCGATTCGCCTGCGGCCGGTGCTGGATGTCCGCGCTGAGATCATCGACGAATCGGTCGGCCTGATGCGCGAAGTTCTGCGGCGGCTGTAGCGAGTGCGGAATCTCGCATGAGACCGGTGAAGCGGCAGTGGCGGACGGTCAATCCCTTCCGTTCGCCATTGCCTCCACCTACACCGGCACGAATGGAATACGACGGCTCTTGTCGTCTCCAGATCGGCTGCTGCCCCAAGCGCCCTGAGAGATGTATGACGTTTGATCAAGGCGAGGTACACTGTTGCCATGCAAAGCAAAGCGAAGACCGTCAGGGAATATCTCGCGTCACTGCCGGAGGATCGACGCAAGGCGATCGAGGCGGTGCGCAACGTCATTCTGAAGAACCTCGATAAGGACTATGAGGAAGGCATGCAGTACGGGGCCATCGGGTATTACGTGCCGCACAAGGTGTATCCGCATGGGTATCACTGCGATCCGAACATTCCTCTCCCGTTTGCGGGACTGGGATCGCAGAAGAACCACTTATCGATCGGGATGATGTGCCACTACAGCGACAAGGCGGAAGACAAGTGGTTTCGCACGGCGTGGGCCAAGACCGGCAAGAAGCTGGACATGGGCAAGTGCTGCGTGCGATTTAAGACGCTCGAAGATGTGCCGCTGGAGGTGATCGGCGAGGCGATCAGGCGCGTGCCGGCGAAGAAGTACATCGCGATGTACGAGAAGGCGCTGGGGCCGGAGAAGTTGGCGAAGCACCAGGCGAAGCGGCGCGCGACTCCCGGAAAAAGTGCGACCGCTCGATCGAGCAGATCAAAGCGAGCATCCTGATCCCGCCGCAGGAGCGGCAAGGATACGTCTCACGTCCACCCGCCTCTCAACCGGGCCGTCTGTAATGAAGACCGCCAAAGCAGTCGCGAGGATGTAGGCGGCGGATTACTTTTTCACCATCGCCGCCACCCACACGGGCACATAGGGAATCGTGCAGCCCTTCGACACCGGCCAATCTTTGTACAGACCGATCTTCTCGCCGATGGCGAGCGCCCGCTTGCGGTGCGTGGCGTGCTTGATGGCAATCGCACCAAGCGTGTTGTTCATTGTCCACTTCGTTTCCGGCGGGGCTTTGGGCATCTCCTTCTCAATGCGGTCGAGCAAAGACTCCAAATCAAGCCCATCCGCATCCTTCCCACCCTTGTTGATCCTCGACGCCGTGAGGTGCCAGCCGGCGCGGGCGGCCCAACTGTTTTTGTCCTTCATCCACTTCTCGCGAAGCTTCTCCTTCTCGGCAGGCGGCTGCTCCTTGATGATGTACGATTGCAGCCACTCCGCCACCCAGGCGAATCGAGCCTCGCGCACCATCGTGTCAAGCTGCTTCGGAGAGAGTTCCTTCGGCTTCATGATGAGAATCGCCAGCATCTGCGCATCGAGGTTGCCGGTCTTCCACAACTGCAGCGCGAGTTCGTGATCGGTCTTGATCTTCTTCGCCAGTGTGCGGATGTCGCCGGTCTTGACGCCGAACTGCTTGTCCGGCGGGGCCCCCGCAATCCCATCCGGCCCGGTCTTGGCGTTGTACTTGCGACGCGCTTCGTCGCCCAGCGATTCGAGTTTTGCAAGGGTTTCTTTGACGGTCATGGGCTTAATTTCTCAAATTGAATAGTCGTGTTATATATGGGGACAGCGGTATTCCCATTTGCTAAGAAAGCGCTTCCTCCCGCCCAATGCCCGATCCCCGTCCCCTGCGGGAGAGGAGTGCTCCGCGTCGCTTTCGGAAAATGGTCGCTCGTTACTTCTTCCGGCGGTATTCGACGGTGAGTAACTTTTTCCACGCGCCTTCGTCAGTCTCGATGGAAGAGGTGAATGTGCGGCGGTCTTTGCCGGTCATCCGAATGACTTCCCTATACAGCACAGTCTTGTCAGGAGCCAGCGGACTCGGGCCTTTGGTTTCAAGTGTCAGTGTGTCGCCGACTTCGTTGAGCGTGCCCTTGTACACCCAAAGTTGACAGCCAAAGGAATCAATCCAAGTTCCAATAAACTGCTTGTTCTTCGGATCGTAACCTAGCGAGAGCATGCCGTTGTAGGGGGCACCCATCATCGTGGTCTTAGCTTCGGCAATGATCCAGTGATCGCCGAGCGTCCGGACCGAATCGGTGCCGGAGGCCGCTTCGGGCGGCTGATTCGGCTGCATGGTTATCTTCCACTCTGTGTCCCATGTGCCCACGAGCTGCTTGAGCCACTTCTGTTCCTTTGTAAGCTCGTCGTGATTCTTGGCTGGTTCAGCGGATTGCGCAAGCACACCTCTGACGACCAACACGATGGCGATGCAAATAATCAGGATTGTGATTTTCTTCATTACCTTCTCCTTATCTTGTAACTCCAACTTCCGATGTTCACGCGGGGCCCTCGCCGGATTTTTGTGCAATTTGGATCAGGTTTCCACACGTGTCGTCGAAGACCGCTGTGATGACCGTTCCATAATGGATGGGTGGTTGCGTGAATCGCACTCCAAGCGCTTCGAGCCGTTTGTGTTCCGCGGCCACATCCGTCACAGCGAACGATGTGAACGGGATGCCGTCTTCGACAAGAGCGGACTTGAACGGTTTGACGGCAGGATGTTCATCGGGCTCAAGGACCAACTCTGTGCCGTCCGGATCCTCGGGCGACACCACGGTGAGCCAGCGATGTTTGCCTAAAGGAATGTCGTGCTTTTTTTGAAAGCCCAGTGTCACAGTGTAGAACCGAAGGGCCTTCTCCTGGTCATCAACCAGCACGCTGGACAGATTGATTTTCATAGAGCATCAGTCCTTCTTCTGTTTGCGGCGCCCCTGTTGAGAGGTGGGCCAGCGCTTGGCAATCGCCTGGAGAGGTTCGCCGTTAAACCAGTGAAACTTGTACCTGCCTTCTCGCCTTGCAACGACCAGTCCGGCCGCTTCGAGCACTTCCAGGTGCTGTGAAATCGCCTGCCGCGATGAATCAATGCCGTGCTTCATGATCAAGCGGCCACAAATCTCGAAAAGCGTCTGACCATTCCTATCAACCAACTCGTCGAGAATCGCACGTCTGGTCGCGTCGGCAATAGCTCGGTAGAGTTCGTCCATGGATTATGCAAGCGATTACTTGCCTATCTACTGAGAGTTTATGCAAGCATATGCTTGCCTGTCAAGCGAAGACAAGATGATTTTTTTCGCCCTTCCACCGCAGGATGCTGGAATCGACATTCACCCAGCCAGTTAGGAGAGCAGTGTGTAGCGAACTCCGTTTTCGGATGTGGCCTCAACCGTCAATTCAGCCGCGTCACCAACGCCGTCGACCACACCGACACCCAGGGGATCGTGCAGCCCTTCGCCACCGGCTAGTTCTTATACAAACCGATCTTCTCGCCGAAGATGAGCCTTCGCAATCCCATCCGGCCCGGTCTTGGCGTTGTACTTGCGACGCGCTTCGTCGCCCAGCGATTCGAGTTTTGCAAGGGTCTCTTTGACGGTCATGGCGAGAATTATACAAAGGGCGGCGTGCACGCGGAAGCGTGAGGCGCTGATTGGGCGCGGTGAGACCAGTCGTGGACGGTTCGCGAAGAGCGCCACCGCTTCTTGACGGGCGCGGCTCTGATCGCGCGGCGCTGATCGAGAATATATGATGGTACAGGCACAACATCGTTCATGGGCGTCACCGCACAAGCGCATGGCCGCACTTGGGCGTTGTGGCGGCGTGCGTTATAGTCCGTGCTTGCGTTGCCGAATTCGTTCGCGCGAGAGCGGTTGAAGCTATGTCCGATTCGACAGGCGATCAGAATCCCGAAACCAACCAACCGATGCCCGGTCGGTCTGCCGGCGCTTCGATCGTCGCCCGTCCGGTCGTTGCCGAGACCGATGCATCGCTTGCTCTGCTGTCCGGCCGTCTCACATGGCCGGGCGTGATCGTTGAGGCCGCCATCGTCTTCGCGATTGGCTTTCTGGCGATGAGTTTTTTTTACCATCACCCAGATAATCCTGACGGTCCCGATCGCGGTCTGCCGGGCAATGATTCGTTCTATCACGTGAAGATGGCCAAGCTGATGCCGGAGATGGGCGTCGTCAAAACGCTGCCCTGGCTCCAGTATGCCTACTTCACCCAGCGCGGCGACGATTTCGTCAGCCACCACTTCGGCTTTCACGTGCTGTTGATTCCCTTTCTCAAGGCCGGCGAGTGGCTGATCGGCGACGATCTGGTCGGCGCGCGCTGGGCCAACTGCGCGTTCTTCGGCCTGGTGCTGCTGATGTACTATCAGGTCCTCCGGGCGCTGGGCGTGCCTTATCGCGGGCTGTGGATCATATTGTTCTTGTTGATGCCCATTCAGTTTTACACGCGCCATTCGTTCATCCGCGCCATCAGCCCGTCGCTGTTTTTCATGCTGACGATTCTCTGGTCGATGATTCGCGGGCGCTGGCTCGTGGCCGGTCTGGCGACGGCGCTCTACAACCATCTCTATCTCGGCGCGGTGATGTATTCGCCGGTGATCGTGGCGGCGTTCGCGCTGTCCAGTCTGATCGGGCGAAAGGGCGATCGGCGATTTCCGTGGGCGATCGTGATCGCCACGGCCGCCGGCTGGTGGGCCGGCGTTTTGACGTATCCCTATCGCGACGGAATGATCGAGTTTCTGCGGCTGCAAGTCTTCGGTAGCGGCCTAACGCCGGACATCGAGGTCGGCAACGAGTGGAAGCCGTACACGAACATCTGGTGGTTTGCCGTGCAGTTCGCAGGCGTCAACTTCGCCATCTGGTCGCTCGCGCTGGTGACGCGCCTACGGCTCGGACCGCGCATGACGCCGGGCGAGCTGACGCTCGTGCTGATGAACTTCGCCTTCCTGCTGCTCACGCTTAAGGCGCGGCGATTCATCGAGTATTGGCCTGCATTCTGTATGTTGAGTGCCGCGGCGCTGTCGCGGCCGGCGCTGACGGCGATGAGAACCTGGATCGAAGAGCGCCTCTTATGCGTCGAGAATCGATCATCCGACATACGGCGGGCCTTCTTCGCTTCGATCGGCATCGGCGTCATCGCTTGGATCATCTACGCGCTGAGCCGGGCGGCAGTCGATCCGAATCTGAGCAGTGATCCGCTGATGAAGCGGCTGATCGGTGCGGTCGCCGTGCTGATCGACTCCTGGCGATTCTGGACGGTGTTCTTTCTGGGGCTGGCGCTGCCGGTGGTCGTCGGGTTGTTCAGAGATCGCCGCGAGAGCGAGATTTACACGGCCCGTGCCGGTTGGATGACGCCGTGGACCGTGGCCGTGATGATGATCGGTGGCGTTGCCGGCGCGATCATGTGGACAGAGGTGCAATACAGCAACAGCACGAAACACGGCTACAAAGTCGCCGATGTCCGCCCGATGATGGAGGCGCTGATCGCAGATTCGGACCCCGGCGATGTCGTCTTTACCAGCGACTGGGACGATTTTCCGGTTTATTTCTACTACAACTCTCACAACTACTACATCGTCGGACTTGATCCGAAGTTTACGCACGATCGCCGGCCGGACTTGTGGGAACGCTTCGTCCGCATCACGCGCGGCGAGGTGCCGCGGACGGTCGAGAAGGAGATGAAGGATGCCGGCGGCAACGAGTATGTCGAGAAGCTGGACATCCGCGTCGAGGACATCCGCGACCGCTTCAACGCGAAGTATGTGATCAGCGACCGCGACCATCGATCGCTTTCAAACAAAGTCGCCGCCGCGCCGGGGTTCGCCCAGCTCATCTATCCGCCAGGCGGCTGGGAAAAGAACCGCAACGCCCCCTATGTCGTGTTTCGCATCAACGCGCCGGAGTCATCGCAACCGGCCGCGCCGGATTCACCCACGGCCGAGTCGCCCGCGATGGATGCTTCAGATGCGCTGCCCGACAGCGCGACCGTCGAGTAGTTCAGCGCATGACCGTGGTGTTGATCGAATCCGCATGCTGAATTGTGGATTGACGAACGCGGTGCATGGCGCAACAACGACGTGTCACTCACATGGCACACCTGCCTTGACCGGCTCGGCCTGTGAGATTTGATAGGCCGCGGGCAATGTGATCCGAACCGTCGTGCCTTCCGCCAATCCGTTGACGACGCCCATTCGCCCGCCATAGGCCTCGATGATCGAGCGGCTGATGGCCAGTCCCATGCCCAGCCCGCCGGGTTTTGTCGTGAGAAACGGCTCAAAAACGCGCGGCAGCAATTCATGTGCGATGCCGGGGCCGTTGTCGGAAATCTCGATCATCGCTTCACCGCCGGGCGCGACGGCCGTACGTATGATGATGTTTCGCGTCGCCGGATCGCGAATCAAGAGCGCGTCAATCGCGTTTTTGACGACATTGATGATGACTTGCTCGAGTTGTACGGCGTCAGCCTGAACCATCGGCGCTTCGTCTGGATAGTTAGTCGTCAGTACAATAGACGCAGCCTTCAACTCCGCTCGCAGCATGTCGATCGCAGATCGTGCCACATCGTTGACATTCAAAATGCTCAGTCCGGGCCGGTCTTTGCGAATGAAGGCGCGGATGCCGCGGATGATCTCGCCGGCGCGCTGTGCCTGCGACGACACCTCGCGCAGCGCATTGCGCAGATCATCCGGATCGGCCGTTTTGGCGTCCAGCCTTCGGATGCAGCCTTGAGTAAAGCTGACGATGGCCGCCAGCGGCTGATTGATTTCGTGTGCGAGGCCCGTTGCCATTTCGCCCATCGTGGCAAGCCGCTGCACGCGGGCCAGTTCGTCACGGTGTTCGCGGCTTTCGGATTCAGCCTGATGGCGTTCACGAATCGCGCCGCGGAGCTGTCGATTGGCGTCGAGCAATTCGGCCGTTCGGGCGCGCACGCGGTCTTCCAGTTCGACTTTGGCGCGGACGAGCGCCTCTTCATCTCGCTTGCGGCGCGTGATGTCTTCCATTGTGAAGAGCACCGCCCGAATTGAGCCGTCCGATTCGCGCAGCGGAATGCCGTTGCACGTCACGTGTGTTCGATCGCCGTCCGGCTTCGCGACGCTGCATTCAAAATCCGTGATCGGCAGGCCGTCTTTGAAAATTCGGGCAACGGGCATTTCGTCGCGATGCAGCGGTCGGCCTGCGCTGTCGGAAATGGCCCACGCCTCATCATCCCATTTGCGACTGGCCATCGCGTTGAACGGCAGTCCCAGCATCTTCTCGGCGAATTCGTTGGCAAACGAGATGTCGCCGTCGGCATTGAACATGATGATGCCCGCGGGGGCGGAACGCATGATCTTGTCGAGAAGATCTCGTTCGTTGCGCAGTTGCCGCTCGGCGCGCCGGCGGCGTGAATGGGCGATCAGCAGCAGGGCGATGATGATCCCCTGTACCGAGAACGCCGCCGCGCCCATGAGTACGTACCTTCGATTCTGCTCAAAAAAGGAAGTGCTCCCGTGGCGAATGACGCTGCCCGTTGGCAGGGCGGACTCGGGAATGCCCCAGCGCTGGAGCGCGCGAAGATCGAACATGAATTCGTTCGGACTTTCCGTGACGATTGGAATCGCCATTGCGGGTTCACCTGACAGGACACGCGCCGCGAGCCGGCCGGCCGCGCGGCCCTGGTGCTCTCCGCTGGCGAGCATGCCGCCGACGATTCCAGTGCCGAGATAAGCATCGTAACAGGCGTAGACCGGCGCGGGCGCGTTTCGGCAGAAGCGCGAGAGCAGTGAATGCGGATCGAGGATCGGGAGTCCGTAGTCGTCGTAGTGTGCGAGATAGAGAACAATGTCAGTCGATTGAAGCCCCAGCCCCGCAGTCGGATCCGCCTGTCCGGTCTGGAGCGGCTGGACCCACACGACTTCGATGGCTTCGAGCTTTCCCAGGACCGGCTCGGCCAGCCATCGCATCACCCAGCCGTGCGTTGTGTCGTCTGTGATGGCGACGAGCCGCTTTGCGTGCGGGTGTAGCGACCGTGCCAGTTGCACTGTCTCCGCGATGTCCAGCGATTCCATGACGCCGGTGATCGGTCGGGCACGCCGGTCGATCCTGGCCTGCTCGTCACGCACGGCGGAAAACACGACCGGCACGCCGGGAAATAAGTACGCGCCCTCTTCATCCAGGAATGCGAGCGCGCCCGCATCCGTCGTGATGATTAAGTCCCACGAATCCCGGCGGTACTTGCGTTCGTAAAGCTCGGCGAGCCGTTCGCGATAGTCGTGATCGCGCACGGCATCAAGCAGGTCCATGTATTCAACGCTGTAATGCACGAAACCCCGAAAATGGGATTCGATGGATGAGCGGATCGCCGCATCCTGAAGGCGCGTGTACTGGACTTCCGGGTTGTAGGAATGTAACAGCAAAACACGCCGCGTCGGCCGCGCGCCTTCCTCGTTGTTCGCCAGAGCCGGTGCGACCGTCCATGCGGGCATGGCCACGAGAATTGTCAGCGCGGATCGGGCCGGCGCCCATTTGTCAACCTGCCGCCGATTTCCTGCACCTCGGTGTATCACGTGCCTCACCTCCCGACGGCGGCGGTTCCGATGCCCGGATCAGCGAAACGAATTCGGCGGGCATCGTACCGCCGGCGGCGCGGCGTGAAAATGTCAGCGATTGCGTCTATAGTCGTGCCGACATCGGGACAGCCGCGAGCCGGCCCCGGTCCCGCGGCATCGGCGCATGGTCGATGTCGAAGAGAGCGCGTCGCGCCGGCGATTCGCCGGCGATCGACCGAGTCCGGATGCTTGATATGCCTCGCGAGTATTCCATACAACGCCGCGTCCAGTTTTCCGAAACCGACATGGCCGGCGTCATGCACTTTTCGAATTACTTTCGCTGGATGGAGGAAGTCGAACACGCCTTTCTGCGATCCCTTGGCATGAGTGTGGTGTACAAGCACAACGGCGAAGAGATCAGTTGGCCGCGCGTTCATGTGAGTTGCGAATATCTGGCCCCCTTGTATTTCGAGGACCAGATCGAGATTCAGATGAACATCACCGACATTCGCGAGAAGTCACTCACATATGAGGCGAGCTTTCTCAAGAATGGCCAGCGCACGGCACGCGGCCGAATCAAGATGGTCTGCTGCCGCTGGAAGGATAATCGCTTCGAATCGGTCGCCATTCCCGGCGATATCCGAGCACGGATCGAAGCATGACTTTGCGGATGGACCAGGAAGATCACGGCGGCCGCATCAGGTTCGCATTTCAAAAAGCATAAGGAGTATGCCCGCATGAAAGCATGGTGGTGGTTCGTCATCGGTACGATCGTCTTCTGGGGGGCCTATGTGCCCACGATTCATAGCGGGCAACTTGGTTTCGGATCCCCCAAGGGGCCGATCCGGGCATTTCTGTTTGTCGGCGTGGCGTACTTTCTCGTCGCCGTCCTCGTGCCCGGCGTGCTGCTCTATATGAAGATGGAACCTGCCACATTTCCAGCCAAGGGCGTCGGCATTTCGACGCTGGCGGGCGTCTTCGGCGCTTTGGGGGCGCTGGGGATCATTTTGTCGCTCATCAACGGCGGCGATCCGCGGGTTGTTCCGTCACTGGTGTTCGCGGGCGCGCCGATCATGAGCGTCTTTGTGAACATGATGCTGCACCGGCCGACCGCGATGCCTGATTGGCGGTTCTTCGTGGGCATTCTCCTGGCCGCGATCGGGGCCGCGTTAGTCTTGAAGTACAAGCCCGTTTAACGACAAGGCGGGCGTTTCGCCGGCCGGTGGTTCACCAAGGGCGGATAGAAGTGCGATTCAGCAGCCATACCCTTCGTGTGTCGATGCCTGCCATGGCGTGTGCCGTGTTCGTGCTTTATGGGCAGATGCAATCCACCGAAGGGCGAATCCGGATCGGCGATGAACGTCCGACGCCACTTGACAGTCGTCAGGTCATCGATCCCGCATCGCTCTCGCCGACATCAAAGCCGGTCGCATCTGATTGGACCATGTTTCGCGGCAATGCCCGGTTGACCGGCGTGGCTGAGAGCGAGTTGCCGGCCAAGCTTGAACTCATCTGGCGCTTCACATCGTCCGATCGAGAGCCGTTTACCTCGACCGCGGCCATCGTTTCCGGCAGAGTCTATGTCGGCTGCGAAGACGGGCGCCTCTACGCGCTGAACCTCGACGACGGCGCGCTACGCTGGACGTATCAGACGGCCGATGCCGCGATCAAGTCGTCACCGACGGTTTACGGCGATCTTGTCTTGTTCGGCGACGAAAGCGGCGAGTTTCATGCCGTCGATTCGGCTTCGGGCGCGAAGGCCTGGACCTTCAAGGCCGAAGGCGAGATCGTCTCGTCGGCCAATCCGTATCACGACCGAGTCGTGTTCGGTTCGTTTGACGGCTGCATCTATTGCCTGTCAATCCGCGATGGCGCGCTGCTCTGGGAATTCAAGACCGACGCTCAGGTCTTTGGCACCGTCGGCATCACCGATGGCAAGGCCATTGTCGCCGGTTGCGACGGCAAACTGCGCGTGCTCAACATGGACGACGGCGCCGAAGTTCACTCCGCCGCTGTCGGCGCTCAGACCGCCGCATCCCCTGCCCTATTCGGTCACCGCACGTTCCTCGGCACGCTTGGAAATCAGGTACTCTGCATCGACTGGAAAGCGGGCAAGACCGACTGGACCTATGAAAACCCCGACCGCGCTTTTCCGTTTCATGCTTCGGCCGCCGTCACAAACGACCTCGTCGTCATCGGCGGGCGCGACAAGACGGTTCATGGACTGGACCCCGCGACAGGACGATCTCGATGGGTATTTCGGACACAAGGTCGTGTCGATTCTTCTCCGGTGATCGTCGGCGATCGGGTTTTCTTCGGTTCAGCAGATGGCCGCTTGTATGCCCTTTCGATGAATACCGGTCGTGAAGTGTGGCAATTTGAGGCGGGAATGCCGATTTCGGCCTCGCCGGCTGTTGCGGGCGGGCGGTTGATCATCGGCGATGAAGACGGAACCGTGTATTGCTTTGGAGCCAAACCCGCCGCAAAATAGTCGACGTCTGTGCGTGGTGTTTTGAATATCGTCGGCCGCTTCCCAGTCGAGCGGCTTTCCGGCCCGGGCAAGGGCCTTCTATCGGTTTTGAATGAATGATCTGCGCGAAGCGCCGCGTCGTCCGTCGAGGCGGCGCTTCGATTTGAAAGCACTCTTCCAGAAAGGAGCAATCTCAGATGAAGCGATTTGCAACCACGGGCGTTTTGTCGGCCGTACTCATGGCGGCGGCGTTTTCAACCGCCAAGGCCGAAGTTATCGTGATGAACGCCTACGAGAACAGCAGCGTCTCGACGAGCTTCGAGCTTGTGTTCCCAGATTTGGGCATCAACTCATCGTCCAACGTCTTTTTCACGCGCTACAAGCTTGAAATCGATGAAGAGCGCGGCACGGCGCGATTCGTCGATTACATTCAGCAGATTGATCCGCTGATGCTGCCGCTGGGCATCAGCACCGGACGGCTCGACATTCGCATCACATCGTCCGAAGGAACCTACGACGCCGCCACGCAGACCTTTGAGACCAACGATGTCTACGAGATCACCTTCCGCAATGATCTGCGCACCTTCGGCTTTGAGTCGCCCGTGCTGCTTCCGGCGGTTTCAAAGGGCACGCTCAGTGGTCCGGCCTCCAGCGCGCGATCCGTCGAAATGCGCTGGGAAGGCGACGGCGAACTGGCCAACAGCGAGAATCCGGCCGAGCCATATAAGTTCACTTACACCTGCCGATCCACAACCACGGTTGCGGCGTCGGCCGCTGAAGTGCCGCCATTGCCGACACGCGGTCTCTGTGCGGAGGGCGTGCTCAGCTTCTTCGGCTTTGCGGCGATGGGACTGATGTTCGCCGGACTGAAGGCGTCGAACCGCCGCCTGCGCCGCTGAATTGACGCGCGGAGAGCGGCGATCGCCGCGCGACGGATTGAAACGAAACATAGCCCCGGACCCTCTTCGTCCGGGGCTTTTATTGCGCTGCGGCCGCTTTTCAATTGCGCCGTTCTCGCAGAGACTGCTCATCGATGCGTGTCGCCTATCTGACAGCCGGCGCGGGGGGGATGTACTGCGGTAGCTGCATGCGCGACAACACGCTCGCGGCCGCGCTGCTTCGCATGAAGCGCGATGTCGTTTTGATACCGGTCTACACGCCGATACGCACTGATGAGCAGGATGTCAGCGAACAGACGATCGTCTTCGGCGGCATCAACGTTTTCCTCCAGCAGTTCTCGTCGCTGTTTCGATTCATGCCGCGGTTTGTCGATCGGCTGCTCGATCATCCGGGGCTGTTGAAGCTGGCGATGCGCCGCGCCGGGTCAACATCCGCTGAAACCGCCGCGCCCTATTTGATCTCGATATTGCGCGCTGAGTCCGGCGCGCAGCGCCGTGAGGTGGAGAAGCTGATCGAGCGTCTGCGAACACTCGAGCCTCAGATTGTGCATTTGCCCGATGCGCTCTTTGTCGGGCTGGCCGGTCCGATCAAGCGGGCGCTCAAGGTGCCGGTTGTATGCACCTTGACGGGCGAGGATATTTTTCTCGACAAGCTGCCGCCGGCGCAGCGCGATGTTGTGCATGGCCTCATCCGCGAGCGCGGCCGGGATGTCGATGGGTTTCTTTCAGTCAGTCGATACTACGCGAATGTGGCGATCGATCGTTTCGGCATTGCATCAGGGCGAATTCACCATGTGCCGCTCGGCATTCGCATAGAATCGGAGGAAACGTCAAGGCGTCAAAACGTCAAGACGACTGGCCCGGATATGCGAGTTGCAGCCGGCACGACTGCCGTGTACCGGCGAGACGCCGGTGCCACAGATTTTGGCACAGCGAGTGACACGGCAGATGACTCTCGCGGGCAACCGTTCAGGATCGGCTATCTTGCTCGCATCTGCCATGAGAAAGGACTGCATGTGTTGTGCGAGGCCTTGGCGCTGCTTCGATCGCGCGGGCGCGATTGTCGGCTGGTCGTCGCGGGCTATATCGGCGACGCTGATCGCTCATACTTCCATCGCGTGAAAGCCGACCTGGCGGCAAAGGGCCTGGCGGATTTCGTCGAATTGCTCGGCGAAGTGGATCGAAGCTGCAAACTCTCCATGCTGCGTTCGCTCGATGTCTTTTCCGTGCCGACGACCTATCGCGAGGCTAAAGGCATCTATGTCCTTGAGGCGCTTTCGCAGGGTATTCCGGTCGTGCAGCCAGCACACGGCTCGTTTCCCGAGTTGCTGGAGTCGACCGGCGGCGGCATTCTGGTGGAGCCGAACAGCGCCGCCGAACTAGCCGACGGCATTTCGCGACTGATGGACGATCCCGAGCGACGCGCGGCGATGGGCGAGGCGGGCCGCGCCGCCGTGCAGGCACGACACTCGGATGCGATGATGGCCGATGCGGCGTGGCGCGTGTTTGAATCAGTAGCCGCCGCCGGGCAATTTGATGCGGATGAAAGTTAAAAACGTGGCAAGTGAAAGCGTGAATTCATGCTGATTGCGGAGAACATCTGCAAGTCGTATCCGACGGCGTTGGGCGAACTGTCCGTCTTGCGCGGCGTGACAGTGGTACTGCACCCGGGCGAGTCGGCCGTGGTGATGGGGCCATCCGGTTGTGGCAAGAGCACGCTGTTGAACATCTTGGGAACGCTCGAACCAGCCACGAGTGGCGCCCTGCGGATCGGTGATCGAGACGTGTTCACGCTGTCTGAGGCGGAGCTGGCGCGCTTTCGCAATCAGACGATCGGATTCGTCTTTCAGGAGCACCATCTGTTGCCGCAATGCAGCGTGCTGGAAAACGTGCTAACGCCAACACTTGTCCAAACCGGTTCGAATGCGCTCGATCGAGCGCGTTCGCTGTTGGATCGCGTTGGGCTGTCCGGTCGGCTGGAGCATCGCCCGGCCGAGCTTTCTGGCGGAGAGCGGCAGCGCGTCGCCATCGCACGGGCGCTGATCAATCGGCCTTCGGTTGTGCTGGCCGATGAGCCGACGGGCAATCTGGATCGCGCGACGTCTCAAATGATAGGCGAATTGCTGTCGGAAATGCACCGAGAGGCGTCCGCGGTCTTGTTTGTCGTGACGCACAGCGTCGAACTTGCACGGCGGTTCGATCGCGTTTATTCGCTTTCGGATGGCGCGCTGGCGCAGATAGAGAGTTAAGGCGAATTGCTATGCGGAGTTTTCGGCGGCATCCTCAGTCTTGGCTCGGGCGTCGCGCTCTTCCCGGGCGCGCTTGAAGTCCATGAGGAATCGCACGCGCGACAAGGTTTCCGGCGGAACGAGCTTCTCGAGCGCCCGTTTCGCTTCGCGAATGCCGGTGCGGCGCGTCACGTGTGAAAGCACGACGTGTTCGTTGTCGAGCTTCTGCAGAATTCGCGCCACATCGCGAACGTGCAGGTGAAAACCGGCCCGGGCGCGCGACACATGATCGGAATCGAAGAATGTGCATTCCAGCACCAGCACGCGCGCATTCCGCACGCTCGGATCGTCGATCCACGAGCCTTCGGCTGTATCCCCACAGTACGCAACGAGCGGAACTTCAACCGTGTACTGAATCTCGATGCCCTGCTTCTTCAATGCAACCAGTTCCGGGCCGGACTTGTCGGCGAACTCCGGCTTCAGCTTGCGGCGAACATCCACGGCCGCGAACCCCAACGACGCAACGCCGTGGTTAATCTCAATCGCCCGCACGACCAGCCCACGGCGCACCTCGAACTCATCCCCTGGCAACAGGCCGACAATCCGCGCCGGCGTCACGTGGCCCTCGATCCGGCCCCAGACTTGCAGCAGCGCCTTGATCGGCTCGACAAGCGGTTTCGGCGCCAGCACGCATCCGGGCGCGTTGCCGACAAAATTGCGCTGGCTCAGGTAATAGGCCAGTCCGGCCGCGTGGTCCATGTGTCCATGCGAGAGCAGGACATGGTCGATCGGCAGGATTTCCTGCGGTGCGCGCCCGACATCGAAGCAGACGTTTAGCTCCGGACATGCGACGACGGTTTCTTCGCCCGCGACGCTGTAGCCCATGAGACGGATATCACCCAGCAGATGTTCAACAAGTCGCGTGCTCAATCCGTACCTCGCGTCGGTGGTCGTTCCCGGCAAAGTGCCGAGATGGCGTCACCCCGAACTTTTCACAGGTTCGGGCAGATTTTGGCCGCTCGGCGGCGGGTGGGGAAGTGTAAGCGGAACGGTCGGCTGTTTGAAGTTTGTGGCGCTTTTTCTCTTGACACTCATTTTGTGGTGTCATAAGTTCCCGTGCATACAAGATGTTGGGGTTGTTTGTGACCCCGACGCGACAGCGGCAATTGGATGCGATGCCCGTTTTGCAAAGAAGAAGACGACAAGGTCATCGACTCGCGAGCGGCTGAGAATGGTGCCGTCATTCGGCGACGCCGTGAGTGTCTTCGATGTCGCAGGCGATTTACGACCTACGAACGTATCGAAACAACCAATCGCCTGTTGGTGGTGAAAAAGGACGGGAATCGCGAGCCGTATCAGCGTGAGAAAATGCTCGGCAGCGTTCGCCGAGCCTGCTGGAAAGTATCGCTCAGCGCCGAAAAGATCGAAGCACTGGTCGACGACGTAGAAGAAGAGGTGTTTCAGAAATTCGATCGCGAAGTGCCCAGCGTTTATCTTGGGAAAGCGGTTTCCGATCGCTTGCGAAAACTGGATCGGATCGCTTATCTTCGCTTCGCGAGTCTGTACTATAAGTTCCAGGAAGTCGGCGAGTTCATCCAGGAAGCACAGGAGGTGCTTGAGGATGAAAAGACGGACATCGCCGGACAGCAGTCTCTGTTTCTGGAAGAACAGTGAGAATCAGCCATGGATGGCGTCATCAGCGTTTTGAAACGTGACGGGAATGTCGAACCGTTTGTCCTGGCAAAGCTGCTCAATTGCATCGGCAGCGGCTTTCATGCGAGCGGCGAGCCGCAGGAGCGCGGCTCATCTACTTCGCGAGGTTTGGCCGAAGCCGTGCAGGCTTATTTGCAAAAGAGCCGTGCGTTTACGGCCGTGCCGTCAGACCATCTCGCCGAACTCGTCGAGTTGGTGCTTACGCAAACCGGCTACGCGGCGGCCGGCGCGGCGATTCGCCACCACCACTGCGTTCGTGAGCGATTGCGGCGCTGGGTGAAAGTGGCGCACCGCCGGGCGAAGGACGGTCGCTTCGTCCATCGCCAGTGGGACAAAGGCCTGATCGTCCGCCGTTTGATGGAGGACTACCAGATCGACGCACCTGCGGCGCGCGTCATCGCCGGTCGAGTCGAGGAGTTGGTCTTCAATTGCGGTTTGAAGATTGTTACGGCCGATCTGGTGGAGGAAATGATCAAGAGCGAACTGCTCGCTTGGGGCCTGTTGCCCGGCGCGCTGACAGTGAAACGGTCGGCGACGAATCGCGGAGACGCTCGCCGCGCTACTCCGCGGCTTGACGAAGGTCACGGTGCCGAGGGCGACAGGCTGCCCGGCCATGAACTGAGAAAGACCGAACCTCGCGTGGTCGACGAAAAGCGCGAGCCGAAATAGACATCTGATCGCATGGGCGCACTTGGATTGGCGCCGACGGCGGAGCCTTCAGGGACGATTCGCACAAAACGCAGGTTTCGCCGTCTCTTCGAGCCTGTTGTAAGACCCCGACCCGTTACCAGCGCCACGGCCGGGCGGGCGTCTTGCAGCAGGCTCGTGTTTTTTGTTAGAGCCGATCGCGAAGACTTGTGTGGACCCGCCCAAAGCCGATGAGATGGGTTCATGGGACGGGCACTATTTCCATGTCGCTTCGCCCCGCGATGGATGCTCACTCGCCCATTTCCATCCTGGTCCAAGACGGCAATGGTCCATTCGCATTACAATTGACCATTCGGCCATGCCGGCTTTTTGCCTGCGTGTGTCGTTGAGACGTGCGTTCGGCGTCGCGCAGCGCCCGTACGGTAATCATGCATGCTACTTCGCTCGGACGGCGCGCCGGGCCGAATCAAAACATGAATTCGCTCGATTCGCGCATCGCCGATCTCCTTCGACACTCCGGCGTGAGCGTCGTGTTCGGCAATGGCTCGTTGAACAAGCTGGGTATTGCGTCCGTCGATGTGGGCATGACGCGCGTGCTGCTTGTGACCGATCCCGGCATCGTCCGCGCCGGCCATGCGCAGCGTGCGCTCAATGCGCTCCGCTCCGCTGGCGTCGAGGTCACGCTCTTCGATGGCGTTTGCGAGAATCCCACGACGCGCGAAGTTGAAGCCGGCCTGCTGATCGCACGCGAACTGGGCGTTGACGGCCTCATCGGCCTCGGCGGCGGTAGCAGCATGGACTGTGCCAAGGGAATCAACTTTCTGCTCACGAATGGCGGCCGCATGCGGGACTACTGGGGTGTCGGAAAGGCGGCACTTCCGATGCGCCCCCTCATCTGCGTGCCGACGACAGCCGGCACCGGCAGCGAGGCCCAGTCCTTCGCACTGATTACCGATCCTGACACGCATCAGAAGATGGCTTGCGGCGATCCGAAGGCCTTGCCGCGCGTTGCAATTCTCGACCCGGAGCTGACGGACACCATACCCGCCGGTGTGGCCGCGGCCACGGGCATCGATGCCGTCGCCCATGCGATTGAGACCGCGGTCTGCCGCGTGCGAACCGCCGTCTCGCTGGAACTGTCCAGGGCGGCATGGCGCTTGCTTGATGGCGCTTTCGACATGGCGATGCGCCGCTTTTCGCAAGAGCCGAATGACGCGCCGCCATCCGCCGCAATCGGCGCGACGGCCGACATGCTGCTGGGCGCGCATCTCGCCGGCGCGGCCATCGAGAAGAGCATGCTCGGCGCGGCCCACGCGTGTGCCAATCCGCTGACATCGATGCACGGCGTGACGCACGGCGTGGCTGTCGGATTGATGCTGCCGCACGTGATTCGCTTCAACACAGCCTCCGGCGGCGCGACATCGGAGAATCCCTACGCTGAGTTGATTCACGATGGGCGGTACGCAGATGCCGAATCGTTGGCGCGCCGCGTTGAACAGATGCTCGAACTCGCCCGTCTGCCGCGAGAATGGTCCGAGTTGGGCGTCGATCGCTCCACACTTCCCGAGATGGCTCGAATGGCCGCCGAGCAGTGGACCGCTCGATTCAACCCCCGCGAGGTCGACGCAGAATCGTTGCTCGAACTTTACGAAATTGCATTCAATCGTCCCTGATAGATGGAATCCCCTTGTAGATGTGCAGGGGTCTTAGACTCGAAATTCCGCACCGACGCGAAAGTGCCCGTCGCTTAGAGGTATGCAGTTGCGCACCGTGCAGATAGCGCTCGGCTTGCCGGGAACGGACTCGAACCGGGCCGTGATGATTGCGCCGATTTCCACAGGTGTCGGCGATATGAACCCCACGCCGCCAGCGGACAAATCGATCGACTGCGTGGCGATCTCCTCACAGTCGACAATCAGCGTCAGCTCGACGCCGGATTGCACGCGTTGGAATTGGCGTTCGTCAAATCGTCGTCCCGGTCGTCCGTCGCGCCTGTGGAGCTGTGCGAGCACTTCGCTTCCGATTGAAATGCGCGGGTGCACGTCATCGGCCGGGCGCACGTTTGTCAGCACATTCGGCGGCGAGTCGTCGATCAGCGTCGCGTAGAAGCGGCTGCCGCAATATCGACACTCCCAGCTCGACGCCACCTCGCCCGGGCGCGGAAGGCGAATCGGCAGTGCCAGGCCGCAGACATTGCACGTGTAATACTCCGTGGTTATTGCGGTTGAATCCGGCATGGCTGACCGCGCTCTCCAAAGGGTCTGGCCCGCGTATCGGTCTGCCTCGATGCAGATCGACGGCCTGCTCGTTTCTCACAATCGGCATGGCGCTATGATGCCATCATATAGGGAGAGACGTCGGCGCTGCCGGTTCCGAAAATCCGTTTCATGATAATCGTCCCATGCGTGTTCGTAGTAACACACACTCGTTTACGGACGTGACGCGGCGCAAGGCCTCAGGTTCGCCGCGCGAATTTTCGGCGGGTCACTTCTCTTTCAGTTCCAGTGCGCCGCACCAGGCCGCATCGGGTCCAAACGTGCGAAGCTCCTTGCAGGCCTCGATGTAACGGATTGCGCCGGCATCGTCCGGCCTTCGCGCGAGCATCCGCGTGAAATGATCGATGCAGGCGTCCCAATTGCGCTGCTTGTATAACTCAACACCGGCCTCGAACGCTCGGGCGTATTCGAGTGCCGCAGTATCGACACTTCCGGCGCGGCCGAGCATTTCATAAACCGGCACCGTGCGAGACTTTCCTTTCACCTGCAACTCCGCCAGATAGCGAAACTCGAACCACTCCCGGACGCGATCGCGCAGCGGCCCGCTGACAAGTATGCTCGTGCCGAACACCTTGTTGGCCGGCTCAAGCCGTGCCGCCAGGTTCACGACGTCGCCGATAACGGTGTAGTCGGCCTTCAGTTCGGAACCGAGATCGCCGTTCTTGCAGAGTCCGCTGGCAATGCCGAGACGCATGCGCAGCTGCGCGAAGACCGGAGAATCGCCCGCGGCCTGGCGCTCCTGCTTCAGCCGCTCCAACTCCTCCATGGCGAAGAGACCCGCCTCGCACGCGGCGCGTTCGTGACTGGGCAGCGGATCGACCGACGGATTGAAGATGGCCATGATCCCGTCGCCCATGAACTTGTTGATGAGTCCGCGATGCGACCAAATGGCTTCGCTCATCCGCTCGAGATAAACATTCAGCACGTGCTGTACGACTTCGGCGTCTTCTCGTTCCGTGATGCTCGTGAATCCCTGCAAATCGCTGAACAGGCAGGACATGTCGCGCGTCTGGACGGCCTTGAACGCTCGCGCCGCTTCCGGGCTTTCGGCGATCTTGGCCGCGATGGCCGGGGAGGTGTATTGGCTGAGCTGCTTGCGGAAGTGGCGCTTATCGCGCTCGGCGGTGAGCTGCCGAAACAGCGTGACAAAAGCCCACACGATGAACACCGTGACGATCGTCGGCGCGACGGCGATCCACCATCCGGCCGATTGAAACAATGCGTAGGCATTGAGCAGCCAGTATCCCGCAAGCAGAGCCGCCGTCGCGGGCAGCGAAACGGCCGGACCGCGCGTCGCCGTGACGTACCCGGCCAGCGCGCCGGCCACGAGGCAGATCGCGATGTCAAACCAGAGCGGCGGCACGTTCAATACGCGCCGCTGCAGGATCGAATTCAGCACCTGAGCGTGGCACATCACGCCATTTGTCTGGGGTGAAATAGGTGTCGAGACGATGTCCCCCTCGGCCGTCGCGGCATAACCGATGAATACGCTGCGCCCGCGCACGCGTGGCGCCAATTCGCTCATGGTTTCCTCGATGGATCGCGCCAGCGACTCGTTTGCGCGACGAAGCGCCGGAATCTCCTCCTGAAGCAGCCTGCGCGCCCGCAAGAAGCGGTCCGACAGCGCTTTTAGTTCGTCGTCCTGTTCGATCTCCTCCGCCGAAAATGCGTCCAGATCGGCGCAGTTTAATTCCACATCCGACGCAGCGCTTTCATGTTCGCGCTCAATTTCCTCGCGCAGACGGGCCGACTCTTCCCGCCACGCACGCGTGTCTGAGTCGTCGCCGCGATTCGTTAGTTCGGCGAGATGTATCTTCTGATTGAGCGTCAGCCAACGATTGACTTTCTCGCGATAGTGCAGGTCGCCGCGCTCGACGATCGTCTTCGTTCCGGTCGGCGACTCGACAATGCGCGTGATCGTGCCTT
>CAZRFP010000009.1:0-46397 GCA_964599535.1 uncultured Planctomycetaceae bacterium | reverse complement strand
TGGATACCAACGCCAGTTTTTGCTTATTACTTACAAAGCAAAATTTCTGGCTAACTACTTCTATGCGGAATCGTTCCATATAAACGTCAAAAAAAAGGAGCACTCGAGGGAAAGAAATGCTCCTATTAACAATTTGAGTTACAAAAGTAACTCAATGTAAAAACAAAAGCAAGGAGATAGAAATGGGTTTTTCTTTGAACAAAGTTATGTTAATCGGAAATTTGGGACGGGATGCCGAGACCAGATTCACGCAAAACAATGTCGGGGTCACGAACTATTCCATAGCCACAAGCCACAGTTACAAGGGGAAGGATGATAACTGGGTCGAACAAACGACCTGGCACAATATCGTATCATTTAATCTAAGCGATTATTACAGAGACCGCTTGAAAAAAGGCACAAAAATTTTTGTTGAGGGGAGGATAAATAAAAGGCAGTACGAGAAGGACGGCGCACAAATAGGAATTGTTGAAATAGTAAGCGAAAAAATTATTATCCTGAACGGCGAAGCCAACCACAGAGAAAGCGGTGACAGTCCGCAAAGCACAGAACAAACAAACGACATAGAAGAAGATGATTTACCATTTTAACAAGGAGGAAGTATGCTATCATATCATTTAACACGAATAAGCGGTTCGGATGGCTGGGGTCTTAAAAAAGAAGGCGATAAGTTACCGACACTTGTTTTTGGAGGCAGTGTGCCGAAAAAAATCGCATTAAGAAAATCCGTCAAATTTATTGAAAGACTTGGGAAGCCCGTGAGTTTGAAAATCCATAAAGCCGATGGCAGAATACAGGAAGAAAGAACTTATCCGAGGTCGGCAGACCCGAAAACGAGAGGATGATATGGAATTAAAAAGACCACTTGCAGTATTTGATTTAGAAACAACTGGAACCGACATAGCAAAAGATCGGATTATAGAGATAGCGGTGATAAAGTTTATGCCAGATGGAACCCGGACAGACTTCGTAAGAACATATAATCCCGGAATTCCGATTCCACAAGAAGCAAGCGAGGTTCACGGGATTTATGACGAGGACGTAAAAGACAAGCCATTATTCCGGCAAGATGCCGAAGAAATACGGGATTTGTTTAGGGAATGCGATGTCTGCGGGTTCAATTCAAATAATTTTGACGTACCGGTACTGGTTGAGGAGATGTTACGCTGCGGGATCGAGATATTCGATAAAAACACAAAATTTATTGATGTTGGTACGATGTTCAAGAAACTGGCTCCGAGAACACTAACTGAAGCCGTAAGAATTTACTTGGGTGAAAACCTTGAAGATGCTCATAGTGCTTTAGCCGACACCGAAGCCACGTTTAGGGTGCTATTGAATATGATTGAAAGGCATACGGAATTGGCGCCTGATGTCGAGTCGCTATCAGAGTTTTCAAAGTTTGAGAAACAATCGAAAATAATTGATTACGGAAGAAAACTTGTTAGCGTTGACGGCATAATCTGTTACAATATCGGGAGCAAAAAGGGGGCTCCAGTACTTGAAGATCCGTCATTCGCGGAATGGATGTTGGGGAAAGACTTCCCGCTGGATACCAAGAGAAAACTTAGGGCGATATTAAACGGAGAGTATAAATGACAAAAGCAATGATAAATGGGGAAGAAGTCAAAGGATTTTTAGGTGAGTATAAGCCGGGATATTTTTCGGATAAATTCAAATGGGAAATGAGCGAAGAAGACGAAAATAGATTTGCAAAAATAACTGAAGCATATCTTCGGCGATGCAAGAACAAGCCTGGTGTTAAATATAATGACGGAATAGGTTTTCACAAAGTAAAACTGGCGGGTTATGAATACGTTTTGATAGAACCGCTCCCCCTAACGATTTATAAAGATAAAGGGAAGTTCAATAAACCGGGAGACGAGGGGTTCGGTTACAATTTTATTGCCGACATAAGAAAATGTTTCGTTGTACCGAGATTTGCAGAAAAGATAATGCCGGCTTTTATGCCGGGGAAGGGGAAATATAATGAAAGAATTGTTGGATGAAGTCAACAATTTCCCGACTCAATCAGAAACAAAGGAAATGAAATGACAAAAAGAGAAGAAGCAATAATGCAAGAGGCATTTATGATTGGCAGAATTTATAATAAAATGGGAGAGAAAGAATCCCCTATTGAAATACAAAATAAGTTAAAAGAAAAATGTGAATTAGCTGTAAAATCCGAGACTGCTAAAGGCGGTCGGGTTGAAACCGATGATATACCAAAAATTGAGGTCTGGTTGTTACAAGAAGACAGTAAAGAGGTTAAGCATTTATCAAGATATTTTACTAACAACAAAATAATACCTCGCTTAAATGAAAAAATACTTTGCCCGGACGATGAAATAGAAGCAGAACAATTAGAAATAGAGTATTTGGAAGTAGTATTAACCCACTATAATATAAAAAATAACATAGTAGATATTTATTGCGAAAGATGCTGAATAACAAAGATTAAAAACAATTATAGACTAAAACTTTTGGCGAGTGAAATGGAAATCAATCCAATTATTCACAGAGACGAGATAATTCGTCAACTTAATTTGCAATCAACAATATCAGAAGAAGAAAAGACATGGCTTTTAGGATACATAGAGGGTATTCAGAAAGAAAGCAGTCAGCTTGAAAAATCTGTTGTGTTTAACGAAGAAACAATAGCAGAAGAAATCGCAAATATGACAGATGAAGAATTTGAACAAGGCATCAATAGACTACGCAAGATATTCAAGAATAATGCTGACAAGGAAAATCAAATTGAAGAAGCAAAATACTCTTTAGATTTATTATGGAAAGATTGTTTTGACAGCGAACTTAAATTTAATTACCAGCAAATGAACTTTATCTTAAATTCTATCAACGAAATTAAAAGACGATTAGACACTATTAATCAAAAGGAGAAATAATGGAAACTAAAAAAGAAAAAATGGAAAGATTTCTTAAAAACATTTGTGTGATGCCAGAATGGAATGGCATTTATACAAAAGAGGATGTCGAATATTTCTTTGAAAGATTTTTAGATATACAGTTTTGCAATGGACATTTGAGACGGGTAGAAGTAAAGCCAATAACTGATAATACTTTCAAGATGTACACCGTGTCGGCAGTTTAGCAAAAATACGGCATAACGAAGTTGGCAACAACAAACGGCTGTGCAGTTGTAACGCGCAAAATGATTGTTTAACACGTAACAGAGGAATAATGAATCTTAAAGAAGAATTAAAAAGTCAAAAATTCTTTTACGCACTTACTTTGCATCTGCCAGAAGAAGTTTACTATCAAGTTGCAGATAAATTAAGTGAGTGGATAGAGCAAAAGCTAAAAGAAGCCAGACAGCAAGGCATCAACGAATGTATCAAGATTACGGAAGAACACACTGAAGCTGAATATTTAGTCCAAAACAAATGGGCACAAACAGCTATGAAAAGCAAAAACTTAGCTTGCCCCGTTCTGTGAAAATTAAAAGTAGAATCAGAGAGTTGAAGTATATGAAAAAAGAAATAGAAAATATATTCTCCGAAAGTGAGCAAAATGAATAGTCGAGAGGAGGTAATTAAGAGATGGAAATATCGATAACAGACATACAGAGAAAATTAAATTTTGATTACGTGAAAGCAAGAAAGGTTCGTGATTATATCTTCGAAAAATTGAACGAACAACAGGATGCGGTCACGGAAATATTCGTAGAGCATTCGGCAGACGGAATTAAAAATTATAATAGTGAGGCATTCACTAATTTGAAGCAGCAATTGCGAGAAAAATTGATTTCGCTTCATAAAATGAATTTTGACTTGAAAGTAAAAGATGTAATTACTGTTTACTTAGATAAAGACCCATATTTCTATAAAATTAAAAACAGAACAATTGACATTACAGATAAATTGTATATTACTTATTGGGTTGCGGACTTATAAAATGGAAAATTATCAATATCGAGAAAAGATGTATTAATATGAGATCAAACACTATGAATCAAACACGCCTTGAACTATTGGAAAGGCTGTTATGAAAATCTCACCTAAAAATGCTATATTACGCTACAAATAGGGTTCGAAGTGGCGAAAAAGAAAAAAATACCAAAAAGTCTTACCGAAAATCAAAAAAAAGAACTTTGTGAACTATATAAAAAGAACAGGATAGGGCAGAGGGAGGCGGCAAGGAAGTACGGAGTAACGACTTATGCCATCAGGCAGGCTCTGGGAATTGAAACTAAAAGCAAACGTGTAAAGAGACGAGCCAAATCGGATATAATAAAAAAGCATATAATAAATTCCGAAGTCCGGGCATATCAAGAATTTTTACGAGGCGGAATGATTGATGTGTTCGCGCTTATACAGCAGTCGATGATTGATATGAGCGAACTCAATGACGAGATGAGACAAGCCATCCCTCAGTTAGCCGAAGCCGTTGAAAAAGTTAGGGATTACATTGACAAAAACACGAACCCGGTCAGCGATTCTTCGTTTAGAAGCGATGTATATAAGATGTACGGCTTGATTTCGAGTTTTTATTCAAGGGGAAAATTGAGAATTGAAACGAGGAAGGAGTTGGGCAATTGGGTTGATAGGTATAAAGACATTGTCGAGAAACACAAATTAATAATGGAAGGCGAGTTAATCGCATTGGCTATATTCAGAGCCGTTGCGGTTGCGGTGCCGGAAAAATATAACGAGATAAAAAAATATGCGATCGAATTCCACGTCGGGACAGAGCAACTATTCACAAAGCTTGAACAGGGAATGGCGGGAGACCTCGCTAATGATGAGGGCGGGGATAGAGAAGAAGGCTCCGCATTTGGTGATTAAAGGGAGTGATTTTCGTCCCGAAGTAGGTGATGTTGCCGATATAATTTCTTTTTCAAGAGAATTTTTGAAGAGATACCCGTCCGAAAAGCAGAAAGAAACCTTAATAGCTTTTGCCGGAAGCGAGCCCGGAGTCTGGGATAGAACATATCACGAGCTGGTATTAGCGATAGGGATGAAGGGCGGAAAAAACTTTGTTGCCGAGATAATAGTCGCATACACGGCATATTTTATTTCTTGCTTACGCAACCCCCACGATTACTTTACGAAGATTACAAATCGAATTGTTCCGTACACAATCGACAAGAATTTCGACATAGTAAACGTCAGTTCTGTTGACGAATCACAGGCGAGGAAGGTGTTTTTTGATGCCGTTAAGAGTGTTTTCCGTTTAACAGAAGACCCAGTAAGTGGGGAGAGATGGTTTGAAAAATATGTTGGATTGGATCTGAGACCGGGAGGATTCGGAGACATCAAGGAAAGGATTATAACATTTCCGCAAGCGAGAGAGGGGAGGGGAACACTTAGGTTTATGTCCTTTAACAGCACGGCAACGGCACCGGAGGGCGCGCACTTCTTCTTGTTTCTTGCAGACGAATTATCGAGAGCGGATACTAAGGCAAAATATACGGAGGCGTCAAAACTTTACGATCTCGGACTCAAGAACACTTCGGTTTCGTTTAAGGGGAGGGTTGGGAAGGTAATTGGCTGGAGTTATTTGAACGACACCGATTACGATTTGACAAATGTACGATATCTATTGAGCAAAACGAATGATAAAATCTATGGAAGGCTATATACTACATTTGAGTACAACCCGGCGATAACGAGGGAAGACTTGGCGGACGAGTACAAGTCCGACCCCGTGACGGCAAAACGGATTTACGAGTGTGTCAAGCCAAAATCACGCCAAAACTTTTTCCAACCCTACACCGACAAAATAAAAGAAAGCATAGGCAGCGACCACATCAACAGAGTGGAGTACAAACTGACCATCATTACGAGAAAGACTAAAGATGAAGTTCATAAATTTACGTCGCCGGAAATAATATCGATTTCTGGAGATAGCAAGCCCAGATGTTTTGCCATTGACGCATCAAAGGTAAGGGATAGGTTCTGTATAGTCGGAGGCTATCCGGAAATACGAGACCCCTTTGATTTAGACATTTATTACGGAGCCGAAAAAGAAATAGTAACTACGAACATCACGCCCGTGATTGATTTTGCCATTGTAATCGATCCCAAAGGCGTGCCGATTGACTATTTGGGAGTAGGCGACATTATCAAACATATAATCAAATCATTCCCAAACACACAGAGTATTAACTCCGACCACTACCAGAACGAGAAACTTAGCCAGGAGATAATAGAAAAGGGGATTAATTCGGAAACATATAATTTTTCGAGAGCGCAGCAATTAAAGCTATACACGTTATTCCGAGCCAATGTCTGGAACAATAACTTAATATTCGCAAAAGACCCGCATAACAAACTAATGGTTGACAATAAGGAAATGAGCACGACAGACCTTTACGTATATGAAGCCGAACACATAGAAAAGGACGGAACCAAAATAGACCACCCGGATTGGGGTTCAAAAGACTTGTTGGATGCCGCCGTAATAGTTAACCACGATTTGATTAAACTCGAGGCAAAAGGAGTTAGCGAGGACATAGAGAGCTATCCGGAAGCAAGGCTAAAAGATCTCAGTAAAGAATATATGAAAATTAAATACGGACTGATCCGAGCCGGTACCAAAGATGTTGATGAGGCGCTGAAGCTGAAACTATCGTTGAAAGACAGTGAGTTTGATAAGCTTAAAATGTTCGTAAAAGAGAATTACGATTATTGATGAAAAATATTATATTGAGTACGCTATAAAAGGGGAAGTAGTTGACAATTCCAAACAAACAATTAAAGAAAGCTCTTAAGCACAGGCTGAGGGTTCGCAAAAGCAAAAGTGCGCTACGTTTTTATGACAGCATCAAGCCGAAAAATCACGATAAATGTCATATACTTGACCAGAAATTAAACGATTACTTAATAACGTTTAAGTCAAGAGAAGACCACGCAAAGGAGCACTTTGAAAAAGATTATGATTTTGTTGAGGATTTAATATCCGCCCTTGAAAACACGTTTTCGTACATCAATCATTTAGAAAACAAATTAAATAACAAAAGAGGGAGATAGAAGAAGATGTTAGCCAGAATACAAGCCAAGGAATTGCATTCATCAATAAGAACTGCTTATAGGATAATCGGGGACAGAGCCGGTTTCGACAACCTCTGTGATCTAAGGTTTGAGAATAACAGATTTATTGTATCGGGTTCGGGTATCGGGAACAGATATGAAAGTAAAATCGAATTGTTAGAAGATTTGGACGGCGAACCGATAACTGGAGCGTTAAGGACAGACAAATTGTTAGGTGATCTATGCGGACAACTGGAAGGCGATATATGGTTGGATTTTAGTGGCGGGCACACGATAACCGTGAGACCGGACAAGAGCAGGAAATATGAAATACCCGTACTTTTTGAAAAAGATAGGAAGCGGGATGCTTTTGTTTTGGAAGAAGGGGCGAAGAAGGGGAAGGCAAACAGTGCCTTGCTCTTAGATGCGTTAATCCATACCGCGTTTGCAATAGATAAAAACTCAATGCTCAGTTATGCTTCCGGCATAAACATTAGAATTGCGAATAATGTCTTAGAAATATTTGGGACAACCGGAATTATTTTGAGCAGAAGGAAAGTTGAAATCGAATACGAAGGCGATGAATTAAAGTGTGTAATTGATGCGGTACAGATACAGACTCTGATGGATTTATTGTCGGAGGACTGCGAGATAACGTTCGAACACGATCAGAACTACTTATCGTTTGAGAACGGGAAAGAAACTTTAGTGATCCAGTATCAGAAAGGCTATAAGTCTGTTGATAACTTTTTTGAATTAAATGACTTCAGCAAGGTCATTGTCGATCGAAAAAAAATGATAAAGGCTTTGAGCCGGGTTGTGTCTTTTAAGAAACACGGCGATACCGGCACGGCAAGCTTGAGAATGAACAACGATGAGATTTTGCTGGAGCTTGATGACAAATCGAATAAAGTCGAGGAAACGCTCTCCGCAGAATGTCGGGAATACGAGCATCCCATTGGCTTTGATCCCATACTAATGGAGAGGTTGCTAAGGCATCACGACGGCGAGAAGATTGCGATCTGGTATCACAGCCCGAGCAAGGTGATGGTAATAGAAGAAGATCGGGGTTCCGATTCCTTAATTATGCCTAAAAGATTGAGTGCTTAATGGGAGTTAATGAAGTTATACAAGGGGATTGCTTTGAAGTGTTGAAGCAGATACTCGACAAGTCTGTTAATTTAGTTTTGACTTACCCGCCTTATGGGAAAATGTGGACAAGGGGCAAGAACGGAATAGGTGAGTTAAAAGAAAGGAAGCCTATGCGCAAATAATTACGAAATTTGTGCATAGATCTAAAGCTATGCTCAAAATATTGCCAAAATTGAGCATAGACAAGAATGAACAAGATAAAACAAGTTGGGATGTTAAACCACAGAAAGAATATTTTGACGAAATATTTAGAAGAAATTTTATCGGGATAGAAAAAGAACCGAAGTACGTTGAAATAGCAAACAAAAGGATTGAGAACGAGTTGTTTCAGTTAAAATTAGTCTTATAGGAGTGCTTTATGATTTATTTGGGAGAAGAAATAGAGTTATTTGAGGACGAGATCAAGACAAACGATGTCCTTTTGAGATTTGCAGAAATCCACAGACGTTTCAATATCGAGAGAAAACCGTTTGTCACTGATTTTTATGTTGACGAGTTCAAGAGGCAAAACATTTCCTTAAATGATGAAGAAATAGAAAGTTTGAGGGATTATTTTGAGAACGAGTACAGAGACGCGGGCTCGGAATTAGATAAGCTGAAGAGCGGGTATTATAAAGAAGTGAAAATACGGTAACAAATCAATTTGAATGTTATATATATTTTTTTGCGGACTATGATAAGAAGGAAATACTATGCCAAATTATATTTCATTAGACCAAGAAGACAGTGAAATAAAAGAAGAAATACAATCCGACTACACATTTCAAAGAGAATCGAGAGAAATTGAAAACAATGCCGTTATAAACCTCGAAATCGCAAACGAGATAATGTCAACGCTTCAGCAGATCGAGAACCAGTACTGGGACTCCGTTGACAATCAGAAATTCAGAAACCTTGAAACCGACAGCGTGCCTTATGAAGAACTTAGGCAATGGGGCAATCTTGAAATACCGAGACTGATAAAGAACAAGCGGCGTTATGATCTTATGCAATGGGGAAGGATTGCAACGAGCCGGGACGACAGAATCGCGAGAGGTGCGAGACTGATATTTAACGATCCCGATCACAGCGTAACTAAACGAGAGAAAATAGAATTACGGGAGTGGGAGCTAAAATTATTTAATAAACTATTCTATGCTCCGCACGACAGCAGACCGAACTTTTCAAAATTCATAGGTACGGCATACGATGATTTCTTCGATCTTGACGACATTGCTTTTGAATACAGAACCAACGGATTGGGTAAAACAATAGCGGTTCACTTAACTGATCCTATAATATGGAAGCCGGTAATAAAGGAACGGAAATATGAGGATTCGATAGGTGATGATTTGACTGAGATCATTGATGATTTCGAAAAGATTTTTGATATCAAATCTTACCGTAGCCAGACGGAGGATGTGCCGGATTACTTGCTCGTATATCGAGGTCATAAATTTGCCGGAGTAAACCGGGACATAGTGAGAAAGTTTCATTACTTCACTCAATCGGATTTCAAGAGATCGGGTAGGGGTTTATCAATAGTAGAGCAGTCGCTGAGATTGATAGGCTATATAACGAGTGCGTTGAGAATGAACAGCAGCAACTTCACAAACAGCCGCTTGCCTTCGGGATTTTTTCTGTTCACCGGCGGGGGCGTGAACCAGATGTTGCTTGAGAAATTAAAGAAGCAGCTTTGGGCGAATATGAACGGGGCGGGCAATCAGAGTAGATTTCCTATGTTGTCTTTGCGCGCTGAAAAAGCCGACGGTAAATGGGTGGGTGTCCGCAACAATTCCAGAGATATGGAATACCATCAATTTATGACGTTGTTGCTATCGATATTTTGTATGTATAGCGGAACCGATCCGAGAGAGTTATCACTGGGTTCATATAGTGATGCCGTAGGGAAAAGAAGTTTGTTTGAGGAGCCAACAGACGGCATAGTGAAAGAAAGCAAGGACGTAGGAATAAGAAGTTTTTTAAAACACCTTGAAGACGCACTAAATTCTAATGACAGATATGGGAAGAACATATTCCAGACCATTACGAAAATGGATGTCCGGCTTTCATTTGTAGGGTTTGAGGTCGAAGACAGGAAACAAAAGCTTGAGATACAATCGAAAGAATTGTCGACCACAAAAAGTGTCAATGATTTACTTGTTGAAGCTGGTTTGGAGAAGGCTCGCCTTGATGTGGGAGGAAAGAATATCTATGACATAAAAGCAATTTCCAACCCGCAGATTTGGCAAGCCATAATGGTTGGTATGCAACAACAACAGCAGCCGGAGATGCCGGGAGGAGATGCCGGGGAAGCGGGTGAGGGGGAAACTGAAAGTCAACAAGAACAACGAGGTCTAACCGAGAACGACAAAAATCTCTTAAGGCAATTCCGTGACATAGCGGACGTGGATGAGAGCATAAGGGAGGAATTGGAAAATGAGTTCTGAGGAGAGGTTTGAGGAAATCAAGAAAAAAGCGAACGAAGTCAAATATGCACTTGAAGAATTTAGAGATAGAGTTACGCTGGCGAATGATACAATTGTGTTTGAAATGGACGGTGGTTTGGCAGAAGGAGTCAGGGTAACTACAAATGAAGATTACGAAATGTACGATCTAAAATTCAAAACGGGAAGCAAAATACGAGGACACGTACACCAAAATTCGAATGAGGTTATAATAAATTTAGTTGGGCGGTGTAAGGTAACGATCAACGACCGTCAGCCGATTTACGTTGAGGAAGGGAATATATTGAAAATATTATCGAGTGATTTGCACGAGATTGAGTTCTTGAGTGATTCACGTCAGTTGTTAATTGTTTTCCCGCCATATATCAAATTGGAGGTTGATGGTAATGAGTTCGACAACTAACGGAGATTGGGTTGAGAACAGGAAATATGTTATCGAGTGGCTTAAGAGGATCGATATCAAACTAAAAGAGAACGAAACAAAAGTAGATGCCGTGATTTCAGGCATTAACACAAAAATTGACGGATTGCTTGATGAGGTAAACGCTATTGTCGTTGACATTAAGGTAGAGCAAGCGATTGCCAAGCAGAAGGAAGGAAGAAGGGCAATAATTTACGGTGCCATAGCCGGTGGAATAGTGACATTGCTCGTTTCCCTACTCTTATACTACATTCAACCCAAACTTTCTGGAGAGACCGGGCACAAGTCTGAAACGGAGAACGTGATAAATGAGTGAAAAGCCGACAGTGATAAATCATTACAACAATTGTGAGTTCGGGAAACCTTATGTGATAGTTTAAAGGGGTGAGAACGGTCATCACGATACCGGAAAAGAAATCAACGTCAAACCGGAGAGCCTTCGGGGATTGATGATAGACAAATCGGAAATAATTGCATTGATAATGCAGAGATTACCGGAGGACGAGAAGAATTTTGACATAGTTTCGGAGACCGTAGATGTGTTCCAAGAACTTCTTGACGATATGGAGAAATAATGATCGTAACGCTTGATGGTAAACTCCATCACCTAAAAGAGGTTGACTTCCTCGAAAGGATGTTGGCGAAGTCATTTGATATGCAGAAATTCTATGCCGATTTCACAGACTTTTTGAAGAACCAAAAATTCGATTATTCGAAAGGTTATCTTGAAAAGTATGAAGTCGAAAGCATTGACGGCTGGATAAAGAATTATCTATATCCTGGAGTGGAAGAAGCGAGAACGGTATTGGTAAGGGCTTTCATTGTCGGGGAATTACTTGCATTTAGCGATTTGCAGAGAACAGTTTTTAGAGCAGACATTTCGAGACTGCCCAAAGCAGTAATTGATGCCGTGCAGGAATACAATTTGACTTTATACGAAGCGCAGGCACTTAATAGGGTTGTGGAGAGAGGTGCGAACTATTTAACGAGTACGACGGAATCAACGATACAGCAAGTAAAACAAGCTGTTTTCGAAGCCATAGCCCAAAATCAAGGAAGAAAGGGAATTGAAGACAGAATGCTTGAAATGACTGAAGATACGGGGGAGCTTGTTAGGGATTGGCAAAGGGTTTCGGTTACGGAAACTAATATAGCCTTTACTGATGGATACATTGCGTCAATGTCAGAGGGTGATTTCGTAATAGGGTTTAGTATGCCCGATGCCTGTTCGAGCTGCATACGAGATATTAACGGGAAAATATATAGGGTTCGGAAAGACGCACCGTCAGGTGATGACGAGAGCGCGGAATGGAAATGGAATAACGAGGTTTGGGTAGGTAAAAGCAATGTCGGCAGGAGTTCGAGTCCAAGAAAAAGGATAGTAAAAGAATTAGGTAATAGAGAAGATAATTTAGTCGGACGAAGCGATGACGAGATCAGCAAGCCGACAATACCTTACCATCCCCGATGTAGATGCAGGTGGATTGTGTTTTATCCAGACCAACAATTTATTGATGAAAAAGGAAATATAAGGTTAAAATCAGAAGACCCGCAGAAGTGGCGGGGATGGTATGACGAGGGATTCAAGCCAGTATTCGGTGAGAGATGAAATACGATTACAAAATACCGGATTATTCCGGAGGATTTTTATACAAAAAAGTTTGGAACAATCAAATCGTTACCTACGACAATCGGGGCAATTATTTGGATGTGGAGCCGTGTAACTTTTTAGAGAAAGGCAGAAAATGTGATTACGGGATAATCAAATCAATTGAAACGGATAAAACCGTGCTAATAAATGAATCGGGAGAAACGATAACGATTTCGAGCGATTTACTAAACCGTTACCTTGCTTCGAGATCACAGAGAAGGTCTGGAATTCTTAGTAGTAATTTGAGGGAAGAAGAGATAGACACGCCGATAGGAATTGTAAAGTACAAATCCTCAGACCCGACACTAAGAAAATCACTTACGAAGCCGGAGTCAATTACTATGGTAAATTCGAGTATAGTATTTGATGACGGCAGAAGAAATATCATTATAAAACGCACTTCTGATGGTTTTGGATTTCTGACGGAAATATTGAATAAAAAATCAGATGAAAAAATTTATAAAGCGTTTCGGGATAATTTCAAAATCGGGCAGGGTTGGAATAAGAAAGGCGGGATAAAGCCGAACCATAAATACATTGAGAGAAAGCCAAATCCAAAGAATCCGGACGAATACATATATTTATACGAACTGCCTTCTGGCAAGCGGGAGTGGAGGGATGGAGATGGGAAAGCGATTCGGGAAGAGGCGGGTACGGAATCGAAGGCTTATCTTGATTTAGATATTGGGCAGAAAGTAATGTATCAGGGAAAGACTGGCACGGTATTGGAAACATCGGAAAATTACATTGCGTTAGCGATTGACAACAAGAAGAAGTTAATAAATAAAAAAGAACATCTTGAAAGGTTAAAAAAACACGCAAATTTAAAAATAGGTGATCCAATTGAACTGGAAGGCGGAGAAGGTGTAGTAAAACAGCTATCTGACAAAATCGTGCTCGTGGAATTACCGGACAGAAGCTGGAAGTGGATGAGGAAGGAAGAATATCTGATGCCGGTTCCTCAAGAGTCCGATATACAGAAGGAACCGGAAGAAAAAACATTTACGGATGAGCCGGAGTGGTATTCAAGCAAAGAATATCAAGCATTTGCGGAGAGTTCGAAAAAGCGTGGATTTGGAAGAGTTGACGACACCAGATATGTAAAGTACGTTCAGCAGGGAGCAATGCGAAGAAAAGTAGAGAGAGAATTCAACCCCGAAACATCGGGAATCGAAGTCGTGATCGATGGTACAAGAGATTATAAACTGGGATATAAAGACGGGATTTATGACGTACTTGATATAAGAGACGATGGGTATGTGTTACGTGACGACGAAACCAACGAGAAATTCTTTTTGGATTCGGATCTATATGAAAATTATCTAAAAGAGCAGGAAAATAAAGCTGAGGTATTATATCGAGATCGTTGGGGCGAAATAATTGGAGATAAAGAAAAGCAAGTTATTAAAATAAGTGGTGAGGTATCGGACGAAACGAGGGAAAGAGTTGAGAAATTACGTGGCGCGAGGACTTCGAGATTTAGGACACCGGCACGGACAAAGAGAGAGATTGAAGCCGAAGAATCGAGGAAGCGGGAAATAGTCGAACAGCAGGAAAAGGCTAAGGAAAGACTACGCAATGATCTCAACACTCAAGAATATTTAAAATATAAGAGTGGTATGAAGAGGAAAGGGTTCGAGGCAACAGAGAACCCGTTCATCTTTAAGAAAAATGTATCGGTAGAGGGCTTAAATTTTGAATTCAAGAATATATATGACAGAGAAACACGGGACAATAAGAGCCAACTTATCAAGGGTAAGTACGAGAAAGTCCAAGTAGGCGGGGGCAGTTATGACTTACATGATATAATCGAGAGCGATGGCGTCAAATTTGTCGAATACGTAAAAGATGGTGAAATCGAAGCAATAAGTGTGAGCGCATTAAAAGACGTGAACGGTTCACTAATCTTTGAGCCCGAAGTAGAATCTAAGGGGGTGCAGAGTAAACGCAATCCCGATATCGTTTATTTTGACGCGGGTGGTTTAAGCGAAATCGCAACATTTGAGGTAGTGGAATACAGTGATCTCATAGCTTCAAACAATTTAGACGGAAGTGCGAACGAGAAATACACGATACCGGGAGCACAAAACAGAGACCGGAGTTCGAAGGCAGACCGGGAGCAAGTAAGTAAAATGTCAATAGCTCTTAAAAAGAAAGAGACGTTTCCGTTTTGGAGCGACATATCAAAAACTGCGGAACACGGAGCACCCATTGTAAACCATGACTATCAAGTTATAGCCGGAAACGGCAGGGCGTTGGGTGTGGGTTTACATTATGAGCAGAAGAATCCGGAGTATAAAAAATATTTAATGGAAGAAGCCAAAAGACTTGGATTCGATGAAAGTGATATAGAAAAAATGAGGATGCCGGTTTTAGTAAGACGTGTAAAAGTTGACGAAAAAGACAGAGTAAATAAGCTTGGAATTGCGAGCAACACGCCGATGATGCAGTCGAAGACGAGAACTGAAGACGCAACCGGCAAAGCCACGATAATGAGTGATGAGACTTTTCAGAAAATTACTGACTTATTTGTTTCCACATCAAAAGAGTTTGGAGAGGGTGCGACTATAAACGAATATCTTGATAGGGTAGGAGGTGACGTCGTGCAGGCAATGATAGGTGACGGAGTAATAGGTCAAAATGAATCCAAGAAATATTATGATTTTGAAAACAAGAATATGAGTGCGGATCAGAAGAACGAACTTCACAAAATAATTGTTCATAAATTTTTGGGGGAAAACGGCAAACATCTTGATTATACTTCTCACGCCGTGCAAGCCGGGCTTGTTGCGGGGATAGGGGAGTTAATGAGTTTGAGGGGAGGCGAAGGAGATATTTCATCATACATATCAGAAGCCTTGCCGTTGTTAAGGAAATGGAATAGTGAGCAGAGCAAAGACAAATACGGAAGTGATATAGAGACCTTCGTTGACGAAAACGAAACGACAATGTACGAGGGCACGAAATTAAGCGACAAGGCAAAATTAATCTTCAAGAAGTTTGGAGACAGGGGTCAAACGATTAAGGGCATTCGTAATATGATATTCGCATACAAGGATAAGATGGAAGACAGTTTATTCGCTCCGGGTATGAGTCCGGAGGATGCTTTTAACGAAATATTTAATTAAATTTATAATGCTAAAACGAGAAAAATGTTAACAGCCGATGACATAACGATCGCAATTCAATTAGCCGCTGCAAACCACGATGGACAAACCTATAACGACAGGAATTATCTCACCGGGCATTTACTTGAAGTAAGGGACAAGGCTTTGGAATTATCACAATTTTATTTGCAGGACGATGCCTTACAAATCAAAGTTGAAATAGTTGCGATACTGCACGATATTATAGAAGATACGATTATTACTTATCAAGACATAAATAAATTATTTGGCAAGGAAATAGCAGACTGTATAAGCCTTCTCACGCGTTCAAACAAATCAGACGAAACATATTTTAGGGAAATATCGACAAATCCTATTGCAAAACTTGTTAAGGCAGCGGATCGAATAATAAACCTTGAACTGATGAGCGGTTTAATTGAGAAGGACAAAGAGAGAGCAAAGCAAATAATAAGGAAATATTCGAATGAAATGAAATACATCGAGGAGTACAATATTTATCCCAATGACATACGATCGGTTTTTAACGCTGCATTAAAAAATTTTTATAATTAAAGTACGCTATAATAAAGGTAACAACCAACAAACCAAAAGGAGGAATAAAAAATGAAGTATCCAAAAATTTCAGACAACCAAATCGAGAACAGAGATGGGCGGGATGAAAGATTAGGGCTTGCCGAAGTAATGGCAACTGTTCAGAATTTACCATTTATCTTCAACTCCGAATTGCTATCAGCAAGCGATTCGGCAGATACAAGCGTAAATTCCTATGTATTCGTTACGCCTACAAAACTCAAAATCAAGAAAGCAAGATTTATCGTTGAGACACCGAGTGTGGGCACGGGTAATTTACCCGTTGTATCGTTAAGACAGGGCTCAACAGAAATCGGGACAAGTGCTGGGATTGCGTTATCGGGCAGTGCAGGTGATGTTGAGGACATAGTGCTTGATGCTGATGAAGTAGAACTTGATGCCGGTACGGTAGTGGTGGTAAGAATCACAAACCCGGACGGCACAATTACGACTCCAATAACAGGAAGAGTCCAGATCGAGTGGACATCGATTGTTTAATTAAGAAGTGCGGGCACTGCAAAAACAAATACGTGAGTGTAGTTTTTTATGCCTGTGCCTGCACTCATAATTTCAAACCAAGAGGTATCAAATGAAAATAGTTGCAAAGTATTTTGTAAGCGCGGTTATAAGTGAAGCTCTTGACAGGAAGGGACAGAGTGAATTACAAACGACCTTAAGGCTTGCGCCGGTGCCGGATAGAGGAGAGTCTGATTCGGCTTGCAACGTCAGAGGAGACGGGAACATTATATTGCGGAAGAAGGGGACGGAGCTGGAAAAATTTAAAACCGGTGATGAAGTTTATTTGGAAATAACTAAAACAACTAAAAAATAATTTCGGGTTGATCGGAAATGGAAAAGCATAAGTTACAGGGATATATCAATGTATTCGGTTTGAGGATTGCGGTTGAAAACAGAAAAGGAAGCATCAGAAGGGGAAGCGACGATGACGGGAATGTTTGGGAGACGAGGATGTTTTATCCCTACGGTTATTTTGTTGGTACGGAAGGAACAGACGGTGATCCCGTTGACTGCTTTGTCGGAGATGACAGAGAAAGCCGCAAGGTTTATATCATTCATATCAACGATCCCGAATCAAAAAAATATGATGAAGACAAGGTGATGATAGGCTTTGGTGATGAAAAGAGTGCGAGAGATGCTTTCCTTGCCCATTACGATCGCCCACACAAATTTCTAAGAGACATAACGGAAATGGATATCGATGATTTCAAGAAGAAACTAAAATCACGTGAAGGCAAGATGATAAAAGCCTTTGGTAAGAAGTTGATGTTTTTTCTTAAAGCCGTTAGCCTCAAGGATTTAACACAAATAGACTTATTCGAGCCGAAAGAAGAAGTTATCACTGGGAAAACCGTAGTAAGAGATGGGAAGACGTACCAGTACAAAAGGTCAAAGAAAAATCCATCCGTGAACAGATTAATGAGGATTGATGAGGAGGAAGAGCAAGAATACGATCTTTTCAGCAAGCCTAAAGAAAATAAAAAGAAACCTTCATTATTTGGAGGACAGATAAGCTTATTTGACAAACAAAAAGAAGAGCCCAAACCAGATAAGCCCCCGACAAAACAGACTTCAAAAGAAGAACAAAAAGTTCCGAGTAAGCCAAAAAATATAGGAGCCGAAGGCTTTGAAGGCGGAAAGGAAAAGAGACGAAAACAGAGAATAGAATTAAACAATAAAGTACGAGAGATTTTAAGCACAAAGACCGACGATGAAATAACGGAAGCAGACAAGGAAGCATTAAGAGCGTATTCGGGTAGAGGCGGAACCGATAAAGCGAGTTTGAATGAATACTATACCTTAAGTTTTGCTGCATCGTTTATGTGGGAAAAATTAAGAGATTTTGGATTTAGGGGCGGGCGTGTATTGGAACCAAGTGCGGGGACGGGTATGTTCCTTGAAACGGCTCCGGACGATGCTTTGGTATCGGCGGTTGAAATCGATGAAACAAGCGGTCGCATACTCCAGATATTGCACGGTGACGAGCACGAGTGCGAGATCAAATCCTTTGAGGAGTACAATCGGGATAACGAAGGCGGTGAATTCGCTGCCGTAATCGGCAACTGTCCGTTCGGGGTAAGGGGAGCAACTGTAAGATTCGACCCTCAATTGAAACACATCGACAAACACGAACAATATTTCGTACAGCGTGGGATAGACGCACTTGAGGACAACGGTATAATGGCAATGATAGTTCCAACCGGAGTTATGGATAATCAATGGAACGATTGGCGGTTAGAGATCAACAAAGAAGCCGAATTTTTAGGAGCTATAAGAATGCCAACCGGTGCATTTGATCACGCCCACGCCACTGTAACAACCGATATCGTGTTTTTCAGAAAAAGAGAGGAGATGGTACGAGATGTTTTGCATAACCTTGACGACAAGGGTTTGGGTAGAATGTATGACGAAGGAATTATTGATGCTGAATTTGTTGCCGGGAATTATTTTGAAAACAACCCGCAATATGCTTTGGGAAGAAAGACAAAGGGAAACTTCGACAGAGATATTTGGGTAGGTGAATTAGTTGAATCCGAATTAAGAGAAGTAGGAGACATCTTAAAGAACTACGTGGATATATTACCGGATGATTTCAAGGCGGGGGAACTCCCGACCCCGCAAGTAGGTGACACAAAGGTAATTAACGGAAGAACTTACAGACTAAATGCAAATCATCGTTGGGAAAGAGTTAGAGATGGCGAAGACGAGGAAGCAGCGGAATTGCCGGAAGAACTTCAACAATTGTTCAATATAAAAACGTATGCGGAGTTAGACGAAATTCGAAACGATCCTTCAAAAGTTATTGAATTGACGAGAGAACAAATTGCAGGATTAGAAGACCGGAAATTAACCGAAGAACTATCATCCTATAAAAGCAGTAAAGATTTTGAAAACGATATGTTGAAGCGTGCTGTTGTTTTAGGATTTGAGTTAAAGCAATTGGCGAAAGATTTACAAAATAACAGACTCAGCACAACTGAGGCACAGGGAAAGACGCAGCAATTGATGGAGTTATTGGAGAATTTTAAGAACGAAGTCGGTGATCCCGCGAAAGAATTGGGTTTAAGCAGATATATTGGTAAGACCGAAGCCAATCCGATACTATATTTTGTCAGTGCGTTTACGAAGGACGGATTCAGTAAACTCCTAACCGATCCGATAGGTTATTATAAATTTTACAATCCCAATGCCGAAATTGGTAAATATGACGAAAGTGATTTATTGTCAATCAGTCAATATCTTGTTGATAACGGGCTTGACACAGGTATTGAAAACATAGCGGCTTATTATGCCGAGACCGACAACATAGAGGAATTGGAAAAGTTACTTATTGAGAATAAAGATATCTTTATCGACGAGCACGGCGGATTTTCACCAGTGCAGGAGGCAACGGTCGGAGATGTCGTGCCTAAACTTGAGGCTTGGGCGGGAATGATTGGTGAATGTAAGGAGATATTGGGAAATGAATCGATATCAGAGCGTGACAGATATATCGCACGCACTAAAATGGAAAAACTTAATGATCAGATTGATGAGTTAAAGGACAGAGCCGGGTTTAAAGAAATTGATAATTTGCCGATTAGCTTAATTGATGCCAAGGGATTATTGGATGTTGATATTCTAAATAATTATTTAACTGATTTCTTAGGAAGTTATTGGCAGGGTGAGTTAATGTATTCGCCGGAGACCAACTTTTTTATTCCAACGGGATTGTTGGGTGAAGCCTATACACTCTATATCCAAAAGGGCGGTTCTGGCGAAGCAAAAATGAGCGGTTCCGATAAAGCGAGATTGCAGGATCTGATGAAGAAGTTCTTCAACGAAGACAATCCCATTATGTTTTCGATATTAAATAGACTAAATAGTTTGCCAATAAATATCCGAGACAAATCGAGATTAGAAAGATTGGAAGAAACATACTCAAGGTTGGAGAGTAATTTCAAGAATTACCTGGCTTCGCTTGAGAATGCCGACGAAATCAGAGAAACATTCAATAGAGCCTATTACAGTTACGTACACAAGCAATATGATAGTTCACCTATTGAGGGGTTGAGTAAGTTCGCCTATGATAAAGTTGTTGCAAAAGTAAAAGATAAAAAAACCGGCGAAATCCGAGAAATTACCGCAAGAGATAAAGCCGGTGAGCATACCTGGGCAACCGTTAGGAGAATGTATGATCAAGGCAAGGGTTTGATAGCACACGGTGTGGGGTTGGGAAAAACGCTGCAGGGACTGATTTTAGCCTTAAGTGCAAAAGAAACCGGGCGTGCCAAAAAACCCTTAATCGTCACTCCGAAATCGGTATTAAAAAATTGGGTTGCTGAAATCAATAAATGGACGGAAGGGGTTAATTATATAGTCGTTGGCTCAAAGGAAGTAATGGATGGGGACGGCAGGACGGTTTGGAAACAAGAGAACAAGAATGAGATTGAAGAAAAACTCAAAATGATTGAGTCCAACGATTACGATATGGTTCTGATGAGCCGTGACACGTTCTCACGAATTGATTTTACCGAAGCCACGAAAAAACGTCTTATTGATGAGGTAACGAAAAAATATTATCCCGGCGATCCTTCGGAGATGGATAAGAAGATGCTTAAAAAGTACGAGAATATGCAAAAAACCGTGTCAAAAGTTATGACTATGACAAATGAAAAGGGGAAATATGCTGGATTTGAAGGTACGAAATTGGAAAGTCTTGGCTTTGATATGATTATACGTGATGAAAGTCACGACGTTAAAAATCTTCTATTGTCACTTCAAGATAATGTAAGCGGATTGAGTTCGGCAATGAGTCAGAGGGCATTGCATAATTTTTTGGCATCAAAGGTTGTGTTTGAGACTGCGGGGAATAAAGGTTATTACGGATTGACTGCTACGCCCATATCAAACAGTCCGTTAGAAGTATTCAATATGTTGCTGCCGTTTGCTGAAAAGGAATTAGATGCTCTGAACATTGTCAATCTCGATAAATTTGTTGATACATTTGCCCACATCACGACGGTAACGACTGCGGAACCAGACGGACGTGTAGTGAATAAGAATAAATTTGCGGGATGGAAGAATCCGGAGGCATTGCGAAAGTTATTTTTCAGATTTATTGATTACAAAACCGCAAAAGACGTTGAAAGTGTTAAGGCTAATATCAAATTCCCAGATGAAAATCCGAACCATATATTCACTGAAATGAATGAAGGGCAAAAGGAATTGTTAAGGCATTGTAAAACCAGACTTTATGCACAGCGATACAAGATATGGGACAAGGATTCAAAATCTTGGGAATTAAACACTGCCCGTATGGATAACGATTTGGCAGACGGTATTATAACCGATGAAATAAGAAACCGGGTTGAAGAATATTTTCACAACGAATATTTGCCAATGTTCATTCGATTAAACGCCGGGAAAAACCCGGATGAAAAATTTGATGATGACGGATATTTCCAAGTTCAGAGTGATTTGGTAAAAATCAGCACAGATTTAGCCTGGTATAAAGACTCTCCGAGCCGATACGCGAAAAAAGTAGAAGACGGCTTCGTTGAACTATATTCAAATAACGATAAAATGAACAAACTTATTGAAAATGCCGTTGGTATTAATAAGTCCGGGGGCAAGCAATTAATATTTGCTATCAACAAGAACTTACACAACAAAATTAAAGACCGATTGATTGAGTCCGGAATAAAACCGGAAGAAATTGCAATAGTAAATGCTGATATGACGCCGGATTCAGACCAAAGAGTACGGGTTTCAAATGATTTTAACGAAGGAAAATATAAGGTAGTAATTGGGAATTATGCGACAATGGGAGAGGGTCTGAATTTCCAGAAAATGACAGAGGCTATTCACCACATGCAGCCGACTTGGAACTATCTTCAAATCGAACAAGGGAATGGACGTGCGATCAGGCAAGGCAATGATTTAGAGAAAGTAAATACATTCTACTATTTGGCAAGGGGAAGTATTGATAACTTTATGAACACTAAAATTCAAGAAAAAGGTGGAATGGTAGATAAATTTATGAGAGGCGAATTATCTACTTGGGACGATGACGTGAATATGTCGCTTGCGGAAATGATGATTGAGTTGGCGGACAACCCGGAAGAAGCGCGAAGGCTATTAGAAAACGAGCAGAAACGGATTGATTTTGAAGTAAAAAAACAAAAGACAATTCGAGAATTTAGGGAACTCGAAAGATATTACGACACGCTTGCTTTGGCGGAGAAAATAGAAGACATGGAAAGCAGGAGATACAAACGAGTTGAAAAAGAACTCAAAGAAATAAAGTCCGGATTAAGTGAAAGCGAGCATAGCGAAATCTATTCCAATTTGGATTCGAAACAAAGACCTCTAATCCTTAAAGAAAATCAAGTAGTGATTCCGATTGGTACGGTATTAAAGGCTGTGGACGGGGGTGGTGAAGACGGGTATTGGAAGATTGAAAGTTATACGCCTTCAACACAAAGAGTTGTTGTCCGTAGATATGGCAAATCGAGGGGATATAACGACACAAAAATCAGTATAATGAGACCGGATCAATTCGATAACCACTACAATAAGATTTTTACAAAAGCGGGGATAGACAGCAACAAGATGTATGAAAATCTGTTGGAAGCCGGGGTATCGGAAACACAATTTCTGTATCAATTGCCAGGAGAAGTGATTGAAAAGAATAAAGACAAGGTAGTGGAATTGCTCAATGACGGTTACGGGAGCGTTCTGGTAAAGGACTTCGATGGCAATGTCAGATTGCTTTCGTCTTGGGACAAAAATAAATTCTTTTCCGAGACCGGCGGCAAATATTTTTTCCCATCCCAAGACAATGTGTATATGCTGAAATTATATACGGAATTAAAAAAGCAAAAACCTTCAATACGAGAGGGAACCGAGGAAGGGCGCATTGCAAGGGCTGTATTCGGGAGCAGTTATTTAACCGGATTAAGAGAGCATTTGAAATCGGTATTAGGAGATAAATTCTTAAGTGATCTAAACGTAAACACGGAGGAAGAAGATGACGATTGACGGGGTGAGGAAATATTTAGCGGAATCCGGGCTTACCGAGAACGAATATCTCACTAAAATGACCAAATTAATTCTTGACAATTGGATTGGAAACGAGACCGGCAGGGGATTATTCAGATATGCTGGAGGTTATTGGGAGCTGTTGTATCCGATACTTAAAAAATACCAACCGGGATTACTGAGAGAATATGAGGGGCTGGTAGGCGAGTTCAACTATTTCAACGAGCGGGTTCGTGAAAAATTAGACAGAGGAAGCGAGATAGAAAATTTTGTAGAGGCATTGAATTATGCGAATTCAAGAATAGATGACTATGCAAGCGAGTTGGAGTACCATTTGATTTTGTTGGACGAGGGAGAGGACGAAATAATTAAGTACATCCCAAATCAAGCATTGGATCAGGATGACCAAGCGGAAGAGTCGTTGTAAGAAAAAGGCAAGGGTCAATGAAAAAGAGTTGATCGAATTAGCCGAAGAAGTTATTGACAAGATCGGGCACGAGAACCTAAATTTTTTGTATCAAATGAACAAAAGAATTAGGAGTGAACTGTATCTTCATAGATTCCCTATTGCTTTCATCTACAAACACAGTCTGTCTATTTTATTTGACGAAGAATACGCCCGGCTCCAAACGAGCGAGATCGCTGAGAAGGAGGGATTGAGTTACAGGACAGCCCATAATTTACGAATCCAGAGTTATGACAAAAAAGACAATTGATTATACCGGGAAAATAGAAAATGTATTCAGACTAAACGGTATAAGCTATGTCCGAGAATATATGTTTCTTAAGCCACATAGAAGATTCCAGTTCGATTTTTTGATCACTGGGTATGAGGGAGAGAATTTGATAGACAAGGGCATAAAAATAGCGGTAGAATTCGAGGGTGGAATATATATAGGTGGGAGGCATATACGCGGCAGGACTTATTCACGTGATTGCGAAAAATACAATTTAGCTCAGATCAACGGATTTATCGTCCTCAGATATACGCCGGATTGGTTCGGGAAGAAGAACGGAGAGTTCTTAATAGCTGATGAAGTAATAGTAACGATATTCCAGGCAAGAAATAAATTTGAGAGCACGTATCACACCAATCATTTTAAAAAGAAATGGAAAACAAATTGATTAAATATAATGTATCCTTAAACGTATTGGCTATTTTATTAGTGGGTGCGGTTGCAGGCTTTTTCGTTGGTAAGAGTTATTATGAAATCGATTTGCCGGATATAAAGCCCCCGGAAATAAACATTATCAAAACCGATTACGAGATACCCCGATTCGTTGCGGACGCAGCACTTCAAGAAATTGCTTTAGGAAGGGCTTACTTGGAGTTGCCGGGTATCGACACGATTTACATTGACGACACGACGTCGATATTAACAGCGTCTATGGATTCGACATTTGTTTTTGGTAGTGAAATAAATTTTGAGGACACCACAATCAGTACGATTGATACAATAGGTTTGGCAATAAAATATTACTATACACCACTAAATAAATTTTCGGTTGACATAAAACCAAAAATCCAGCATTTGTTTTATAGCAAGGAAGTCCCCGTGCTATTTGAAAAGCCCAGGCACTGGCTTGACAAAATAAACGTCGGAATCGGAGCGTCTTACTTTTTATTCTTAGAACAAGATGTAATAAAAGTAAAGCCCGGAATAGGAATAGGCATTTATTACGAACTATTCTAAGACCCTTTAATAATGTGAAAAAACGGTAACAAAATTATTCGTAGCCGGTTTTTATTTTTCTGCAAAAATAAAGGGTAGAATACGATGTCGGAGCATTTCAAGATATTTGCAGAAGCTTTCATTAAAAGCGGAACCCCAAAAAAGAACGAACCCATTAAAATCGGCGGAATAATCTCAACGGAAGACGTTGACGCCGACGGAGAGACCGTATTAACAAAAGGGCTTGATTTGAGTTATTTTTCGGGAGGGTTTGGCAAAATCAAATACGAACACGATTCCGAAATCTCCCACGAGCCTCACAACATAATCGGATTCCCGACAAAAATAATCAAAGGCGCGAATAAGATCGAGTTTGAAGGTGATTTGGTTAGCTTCGACCCGGAGCAGCCGGATAGCAAATTGAGTCCGCAACAGAGGCTTGCGAAATCAGCATATGGATTGTTGAAATCAGTTGAAGAACACAACAGACGATATCCGAAATCGCCACAGAAAGTCGGATACAGTATTGAGGGAGAGTATCTTGACAGATCGAAATCAACGGGATTGGTAAAAAAGGCAAGAGTTACAAATGTAGTTCTTACAACAAAACCAAAGAATATGAAAACCGTTGCGATGTTGGTAAAGAGTATGGGTGTGGGTTACGGCACGTCACCGGAAACGCAAACAGGGTTCGGCGCAACGAGACTGGAATCAGTAGATAAATCATCAAAATCACAAATAAGTAACATAGGAGAAAAGGAAATGACCTTTAAGAGTGAAGAAGAGGCATATAAGTATTTTCTAACTCAGGGAATGAGTGAAGAAGAAGCGAGAGCAAAAGCTAAGAGCGAATTCTCAGCTGGAGGTTTAAGCGAGGACGCTCAGAACGCTATGAAGTCACTTCAAGCCGTTGGCTCGAAAATGCAGAAGTCATTAGGTGAAATCGAGGACTGTTTAAACATCGGAATTGAAGGAACAGATGTGGGTCAGAAATTACTGAAATCCATAGAAACGCTTAAAAATTCGGATCAACCCGATTTGAGTGAGTATATGGAAGAAAAAACAAATGCTGACCTTCAGATACACGAAAACATTATCAAACTAAATACTAAAGTTGACGGAATGCTGAAAGCTTTGGCGACGGTTGCTGAGGGGATGAGCGAAATCGCATCCGGTAACGTGGCGTTGATTAAATCCATCGACTTGGGTGATCAGCGGGGCAAGCTATTGGCAAGAGGACTTCATAAGCTGCTTACCGGGCATGATATGAAAAAGGGGTTGGTAAGCGATAAATTGCTGGATTCCATCAATTATGTTGAGAATAACGAAGTCGTGGAGGATTTTGAAAAGCTTGAGAAATCCCGTCAGGTCGAGGTTCTCGATAAAATGGTTGACGATGGCAAGATCACACCGGAAGTAGTAATTGCCTTTGAAGGAACCGGATATCTGCCGGAGAACGTCAAGGCGATGGTGAAATCGTTCACGAAACAGACGATGAAAAAATAAATAGAGTACGCTAACAAGATGCTGTTAAATAACAAACTAAATATAATTACGAAAACAAACCGGAGAATGAAATAATGGAAGATATTTTTGAACTCGGATCGGAGTCAATACAAGAACTTGAACAGATTCGAAAAGCACTTGAAGTAGGTTATGGTACTTCGCCGGACACTCAGACTGGATTCGGGGCGACTCGACTTGAGAGTTTGGAAAAAACATTGAAGTACGCAACTGAAAAAGAAAACGTGAGTAAGTTCTACAAGGCTGTAAGAAAGGGTAAAGCGAATTCGACAGTTGAAGAATTTACCACGATGAACGAAATCGGCGATGCCAATTTCTATGTTGAAGGCGGTTTGCCAGAAGAATATGACGAAGATTTAAGACGTGAATTTGAGGCAGTTAAATACGTTGGTGCCGTAGGTAAAGTTCCTAATGTTGCGAGATCGGTAAAATCACTTGCGGATAATGTCGCAATTGTACAGCAAGCCAAAGCGATTTCGATTATCCGAAAGTTGGATATAAAAATGTTTTTTGGAAACGCAAGCCACGTGTCGGTTGAATTCAACGGTTATCTAACTCAGTTCAAGGACAGGGTAAAGAACATCGATCAGAATATGATTGATATGAAGGGCAAACATTTAACGCCCGAAGTCCTTGCTGAAATCGGTAACATTGTCGAAGACAATTTCGGAAATCCCGAAAACCTTCAGGGCTGGATTGACAACTCACAGTTTAAGTATTACACAGATTATCTTATTGCCGATAAGAGATTCTTTGTAAACAATGACGGCGTTAGGGATATTTACGCCTCGGCTCGTAAGTTTACGGTCGGGCAGTCAAGCGGTATGCTTAACACCGACATACACTTGAAATCAAAAGGTCAGGGCTATGATAAAGCCGTGCACCCCAAATTAAACGATGCCGGTACTGCTTTCGCGGCTTCACACGAGAAAGCACCGGTTCAGTTAGATGCTCAAACCTTCACGGCAACTGCAGGAGGCACAGGCGGCACGATTGCAGCAGAAACCTATGATTACGTCGCCGTGCCAAGAAACAAATACGGTACTGGAAAAGGCTTTGCTGTGGAAGATGTTGCGGTACAGGCTGGTGAAAAAGTAACTTTTGTAATTTCGGACAATGGTAGTCCGGCGGGACAACAGGCGGAATCGTTTGACGTTTACCGCAGATTGGCTTCGTCAACTTCTTTGAGAGACTACAAATACGTTACTACTTTCAAGGCTGGTGCGGCTTCAATGGTTGATGACGGAAGCGAGATTCCGGGTACGACATACGGATTCTTCTTCGATTGGGATTTCGACCAGGTGTTGGATTACAAACAATTGCTGCCGATGGTTAAGATGCCTCTCGCAACTGTGGATGATTCTATTCGATGGTTGCAGAAGGTTTATTCGGTGCCGATATTATACAACCCCAATAAGGTTGTGATCTTAAAGAACTTGGGTTCGACAAGTCCGAGCTAATTCTTAAATTAGTTAATGAGCCGGGAAGCAATTCCCGGCTTTTATTGTAAAAATAATAAATCGAAGGAGCGAGAAATGCAATCCCTAATGGTAAAAAATGTAAATGTAGCTGGTAAAACAGTAAAACTTGGAACGGAGCAGATACCGTTCAACGCAGATGGAATTGCGGAAGTCACGGCAGAGCAGTGGCAGAAGTTGTTAAATATACCGGGATATGAAGATTATGACCCTCAAAAAGTTGGAGAGAGCGAGACCGAAAGTGAGACCGAAACTCCAAATATTCCGGAGACAGAAGAACAACCACCCGAAGAGCCAGTAACAGATTCTGTCCCCGAAGAACCAACAAAAGAAGATGCGGTTCCTGATCCCGGTGAGACAGAAGATATTATTAGAGAAAGTCCAGATGAAAAAGACGAAGCCGTGCCGAAAGCAAGCAAACCCCGAAAACGTAAAAAGAAATGATCTTCGAATATATCCTTATCACTATATTAGTAACACTCACTTTGTGGATACTGAACAGATTCCGGCAGAGTGAGTTTTTCCCTTATTTTACCGGGATGCTAAAGGAAAATGAAAAGGATAAGAGATGGAGCAGTCAAAGATTTGCGTTTATTCTCACTATCTTAATTAGCAACATACTTGTTTGGTACACTTATGTAATTATTTCTATTTTAGAGCATAGGTTTGTCGAAGTACCGGAGGCAATAGTTTTCTTATATGGGTTGGCAAATGGAATAGCGGGAGCATCGAAAGTATTTCAGAAAATACCGGAACAAAGATATTCGGGAAGATTTAATAGGGTTAAGGCTGAAGATGAAGAGGATATTTAAGGGAGTTGCCCAAAAAATTATTTTAGACCAAGCCAACATTGGCGAGAGTAAAGTAATCAGTTTTTCCATTGTTGGAGAGAACGGTGAATTTCTTTTAAACTCAGATGGCGAAGCACTTGAGGACGTTAGTCTTGATGAATATGCGGAGAGCAAGTATCAAAAAGAAATAACAATAAGCGGGAACGAGAAAGATCAGTTTATAAGAATTTTCTTTTCATCAGAAGAAATAGCGATTGAAGACAAATATTTCCCGGAGGATGTGAGACTCACCGCAAAGTTTAGCTCTGGATCTGAAATCGTACCAACGACTTATTTCCTTGATTTCGTCCTGAACGCAGGCTATAAGATGGATGCCGCATATAAAAAAGCGGTTGAGGGATTTGTAAACGCGAACCGTGAAGCAATAAGGGAAAAATTATTATCGGCACAGGCAAAACTCGAAACAAAAACCGGGTTGTATTTTGCAGAGCGGGAATTAAAAATTGAAAGAGATTATTACTTCGATAAATTTACCGATCATCTCTGGCAAACCACAGTTGACTACCCCCCTATAAACGAACTTATTAAATTTGAGATTAAGTATGCTGGGAACCCCATTGCTGAGTTAAATGTTGATCATTTCACTTTCAGCAGAAAGACCGCAGTAATCGAATTCGTTCCGGCTCCGGTGGGGGACAGTGCCGGGCTCTATACATTGATAATGAGAAATTTGGGTGCGGTTACGTTTACGGTGTTTACTCATAGTAATTTACGTAGAGTCCCGAATATGTTTCATATTACTTATAAAAGTGGTATTATTTATGAGGGTTCAACGGAAAGCGAGAAAGCGCAAATACGTGATCTTATTTCGAGGAGGGCATTAAGAGAATTACTCCCTATTGTCGATCCTTCAACGAGAATGAACTCAGCAAGCGAATCCATTGATGGAGTCAATATGTCCCGAAGTTATGGAATAGACAAAATAATAAAAACACTTGAAGAAGAAGAAAAGGATGTTTGTGAGGACATTATGCGGGATTACGGTTCAAACCTATACGCAACGGTGGTGTAATGAAACCAACAATAGCCGTAGATTTTGATGGAGTAATTCACCGGTATTCGGAGGGCTGGAAAGACGGCTCGATTTACGATATTCCCGTTGAAGACGCCGGTGCGGCTTTGAGATCATTAAGCAGAGATTACCGAATCATAATTCACACAACGCGCAAAAATATCGGAAACCCGAAAAACCCGGAAACCGGCACGGTTTGGGATTGGCTGCGGAAACATAATTTGGATTGCTATGTTGACGACATCACAAACACAAAGCCCGCAGAAGCAAAATTATTTATTGATGACCGTGCCATACATTTTAGTGATTGGGACTCGACAATAAAATTAATAAAACCGGCATTAAAAATTTTTGGGAAATCCTTGTCTTTTGGTAAAAAGTTTTTTATCAAATCAAAAAAAACAGATAACAGCCAATACGCATTATTCGGGACACAACTCGATCTCTTTAACCAACCAGAGGGAACGGTAAAACAATTTGGTAAAGACGATACGAGAAAACTCCAGACAACTGCAAGTGGTAAAAAGCGATGGATAGATGCCGACAAGGAATCGGGGGAAACACCAATATCTGATCTCCCAAGCGGAGAAACAGTTAAGAGTCCGTCTGGAGAGGCGGGCTTGGTAAAACAAACGCAGCGACCCCAAGCAAAAGAAAGCAAAGAACCGTATGAGATGACAGCATCGGACTATTTTAGGTCAATTGGTTTCCATAAACTTGAAGATGGACATTTAACGTTAAAACAAGAAGGCGAGTTTGGGAAAATTCACACAAAAAAATTAGGGCGAACCCGAACAAAATTTTGGTTGAGAGATCAGGAACGTAATCATCAAGCATCTGTCCAACAAGCCCTATCCGAAGGCAAGACAGTACCCGAAGAAGTGTTGAAAGATTACCCGGAATTGCAGAAAAAGTGGAGCAGAAAAGTTGAGAAGAAAGAAGTTAGAAGTCAGAAATCAGAAGAAAGCAATCCATTGATTCCGAAAGGGTTTATTTTAGAAACCAGCACGCAGAAATTCAAATTTACCGGAGATGTTGATAGTTATGGCGCACATAGTTTTATTGAACTTACGCCCACCGGGAGAAATAAAGTTATAAATAAACGAGAAGCGGAAGTAGCATTCCCTAAACAACAAGTAGAAGAATATTTAGCGAAAAAAGAAAAGGGGAAGGGCAAGCCTTCAAACAAACAATCCCCACAGCCCGAAGGTAAATATGGAGTTAGTAGGAAAGAGCTTTTAGACTTGATAGAAGCGAAACCACCAAAAGGTTATAGAAAAGAGGGCAGATATTTTGTGCCCGAAGAACCAAGTCCATCAACCCGCACACCGAAAGATGGTGTGCAGCCCAACCAAGAGAACCTTTTCCAAAAAGCAGAAGAAATAAAACGAGACGAAAACTTTAAGAAATGGTTTGGAGATAGTAAAGTAGTTGACGAAAACGGTGAGCCGTTAGTTGTTTATCATGGGACACCATACAGCTTCAATAACTTTGATGTTACTCATAAATTGGGGATACATTTTGGCACAGCAGAACAAGCAAATGAAAGGATTTCAAGATTATCAATAACGCCAAACGCAACCGAGTTTTATCGGGATCAATCTAATTTATTACCAACATATATCAAAATAGAAAATCCTCTAAGTGTGGGTGAATTGGCATGGGAAGATAGAAACGGATTTCTTGAAGAATTAGATGATTTAGGGTTACTCAATGATAAATTTTGGGATGCTCACGATAAGAATATTACCAAAGATGATACCTATAAATCAATTAGAGAAGGTTTGAAAGCATTGGGATATGATGGCATTGTTTATATAAATCAATTTGAGGGGGAACAACCGGCTGAATCTTTCATCGTTTTCAACCCAACCCAAATAAAAAGCATATACAACAAGGGCACGTTTGACGCTGATGATAAGGACATTACTAAATCTATAAAGACAATTAAATGAACGTAAAAGTAATCGATCCAAACATAGAAAACCTTATTGACACTTTTGGACAGATGGTAAAATATTTGCCCGGACGTTTATGCAGTTGTGTTGCAGAAAATAACGGAGTTCCGAAATTGGGATGCGGATGTAATCTCGGGTTCCGTTATCCCGAACAAGGATATGATACGGTTGCAATTAGGACTGCGATATCATACAAATATTTAAGCCTTCCATTCGGACGTGTTTTTGACGGCGGCGCGCAGTTTACAATTCCAAAAATATATTCCGATACCGAGCAACCGGCTTGGAAAACACTGGCGCACGGAGACATAATAGTAGTTACTAACAAATTCCGTAGAGACACCGATACCTTGATTAAAGGCGTAAGGGACTATCTTTACGCATTCGACATAAGCGAAATAATTTCGGTTTCGCAAAAGGATAATATTTACACTGCCGGAGTTGATTATACATTTGAGGGGAACGCTATAAATTGGGTTAGTGCTAACAAACCAGCGGAAAACGAAGCCTATACCGTAGAATTTACTTGTAAGCAGCAATATAAGGTTTGGGAAGTAGGCGCACAGGATAGAGGCACGTTTGAGGACGATCTTCCAAAAAAAGTAATTTGTGTGCTAAGAAGATATGCAAATACGGAAAATGTTAATCCGGTAGATGATTTTAAATTTTATAGTGGCAATATCTATGAAGGATTAGGCGATGCTTAAGAGTCAATTTAATTTATTCGGAAAAACTTACGGAACACAACAAGAACTGTTCGAGGGGCAAACCAAAAAATTTGGAGAACAGGAACGGGTTTTAAGGCGTACAATAAGCGGAAAGCGGAGATGGACAAGGGAAGACCAACTTGATATGTTCCCGGAAAATTCGGAACAATTGGATTTATTTCTTGACGATGATAAAATCTCTATCGATAGAAAGATCGAAGTGCTGCAAAAAATTGACGCAAGCATACCGGAGGCGAGTCGTGACAAAAGGCTTTCATTAAAAGATAGGGTTAAAAAATACCTTGACGAAAAACAAAGCGGTAGAGAATTTAAGGACGTTGGAGAAAGAGTCGGGGGTTCACGTAAAGAATTAAGCGCGCTTAGAAAATTAAATGCTAAAAAATTATTAGATCGTGAATTAGCGGATCAAGTTGATTTTATTTCTAAAGAAAACACAATGGCTGAACCGAATTGGGAAGAATTAAAGGAGAAAGGATTTTCACCGGGATCGGTTTTTATTATCAAAAATCTTTGGGATAGGGTAAAGCAAAAGCCGGATGCCGATGCAAAGGCTATAAAAAAATACGTTGAATTATTGCCGGAACTATTTGACCAATTAACTGAAAAGCCGAGAAACATACACGAATTAAGAAGCTTTTTCAGTAATATTTTTTCAACTGAATATTCACATGGTAAAAAGAAATACTTAATAAATTTAACCAACGCCGATGCAGAGGAGGAGGTTGAAGGAATAAAGCAATCTATAAAAGCTAAAATAACAGAGATTATAGATTATGAAGATTCGGATAAAATTCATCAATATGTAAAAACATTAAATGAATATATATCACGATTCGATGAAGACAGAGCAAAAGAAGCTTTAAATAGATTAAGCCAAGAGTATAGTGATTCGTATATGATTCGAAAAACAATAATATATGCACAGAATAAAATTATTGAAAACGAACCCGGAGTCGATGAATATTTCGGGCACAACTTCGCATTGCTGGCATTGCGTGCAACAGACAACACGGCAAAGATTTGGAACGAGGCGGTTTATTACAACAGGCTCGATTCCGAAGTATTTGAAGAAGGATTTCGAAAGTATTTACAAGACAAAGAAAAAGCTGCAAAAAGTATGGCGAATCAATACATAAAAATAGTTAGTAATAAGGAAGACCTGGAGTGGCAGTTGGCTTATAACGGCAGGTATTACGGCGTTACTTATTTGAAAGAGGGCGGGATAAACAGATTGAAAAAGAACGACCCCGAAGGTTATGAAAAACTTTTGGGTAAGTTATCACAGGAATTACAGAAACGTGCTAAGGCTAAGTTCGACAGGTTCCAAGAAGAAATTGCTGACACCGAAAGCTTAAAAGAAGAGTATCTGCGCGAACACCCTCATATGAAAATACGTGATGAAGACTGGAGTTTCCTTGAGGCTAAAAACGAGAAGAATAATAGCGGTGGCGGGGTTGATAAAAACAGGCAGAGAATACACGATAACCCACCATTGAGTCATATCATAAGGAAAAACGGACGTAAAGTCGAAGACAATGAGATCGCAACCGAATCCATTGTAGAAGATTTTGGGTTTGGTTCGGTACAATTAGGTCATTATGTAACGGACAGCGAGGCGAAAGAACATGTTCGATATTTCCTTGCATCAATGAAAGATTTGGAGGACATACTTGACATAGACATAGCTGCGGTTCATAAAATCGGCGGATTAAGCATTTCGTTCGGAGCACGAGGGAGAGGGAGTGCGTTGGCTCATTATGAACCTTCGAGATCGATAATAAATTTAGCAAAAAGAAGAGGGGACGGTTCGGTAGCGCACGAATGGGCACACTTTCTCGATCATCTACTTGGGCGTGATATTCAAAACTATTCGTTAAAGAATTGGAGTGCTGTTGATGTGCAGGACAGTGATTACTACCCGGAATCTATTAAGGGTTCGGGGGAGTTAGGTGCTGCGGTATCAAATATTATTAACTATTTCAAGAATTATAGATTTGCTGATGTAAAAAAAGAGTTTAAGCCATCGAAAGGCAGTTGGTATTACCCCAGAATTAAAGAAGCATACAACAACCCCAGACAAGGGCTAACGCCATTGGAAAGCGCGATAGAAGCATCAAAAAGAGGTCATTACAAATCGAATGTATATAATTACATTGCAAGGCTTGAAGGAGAACCGATTGAGGTGCGAGTTAAATCAAGAGGCAGTCAATTTTATGCTGATGCTGCGGATCTCGGTAACTACTGGAAAAAAGGGCACGAGTTATTTGCAAGAGCATTCGAGGCTTATGTTGTTGACATGGCAAAAAGCAAGGGGATGTGGAATAATTATTTAGTCGGGGAAAACGACACCGAAAACGAAAGCGATTACGAACTCAAGTGGTTCAGTAAGGAGTCTTTGAGTAAAGCCTATCCGCAGGGACAGGAGAGAGAGGAGATAAATAAACTATTTGATGAATTGTTCGATAAATTCAGAACGGTTTATGGTGTCGGGCGGAACAAAAAAAGCGGGAGTCGGACAGACGAAGTAATTGAACTCAAGAAATCATTAGTTATAAAAAGTTTTGGCGTGCAGCTCAATGCTTTTGGAACCGAGAGACCGGGACACAAGTACATTGAGCGCAAGCCCGATCCGAAGCGACCGGGAAAATATATCTATCTATACGAATTGCCTTCGGGTAAAAAAAGTTGGAAAAACGAAGAAGGCGAAACAGTCGAAGGACTTGATCCAGACTACCAAGAAAACCGGGAACGGGCAGAGCAGGAAGCACGAGAAAGAGAAGAACGCAAATTACGTGAAGACCAGACCGAACTTTTTGAGCCAAAACCAGAGCCTCCGTTAAAGAAAATTGCGGATTCAATTGAGGCTGCTAAGAAAAAAGATAGGCTTGATAAATTGAGAGAGCACGAAGCCCTTGCGGATAGATATATTAAAGAAGCAAATACACAACGTGATATGTATTTGTTTGATCTTGATGAAGTCGCGCTTGAAAATGGTTTGGAAAAAGTAAGCGATAGATTCGGACAGTTTGCCGTTAAGAGCAGAGAAAGTATTATGAACAAATTCAATCGGAATGAAGTTGACGGCAGAGAGGACAAAAATTACAAACTAACGGACGTTCTGAGATCGACACTTGTAATTAAGACACCGGAGCAATTAAATGATATTTTGGAATCGCTTGAAATGAGGGGCTATGAGGTCTATGATAACGATCTCGCTAACCTATTCGAAGACAAAAAGCCTGGTTACAAACACATAGCGATAAAACTTGTAAAGGGAAACGACGATCCTTTAGTAAAGGAATTGTTGTTGATGCAACCCCATATGCTTGAAGCCAAATATGGATTAGGGCACGATGTCTATGATCTCGAAAAGAATGTCAGACTTTCATTCCCTCATATCGAAAAATATGAGGACTTAAAAGAAATTGTCGATGAGTCAACAAAGGTTGCAAGAAATGTAATGAACTCTTACTACGCAAAAGCGTATGAAAAAGACAATCACACGCCTTTCTCGCGGAATGATAGTTCGACCTTAGCCGCGCCGAGTGTCGCCAGCCGCAACATTTCCAATCGAACGGTATCGCGGAAACCTTCATCGGTGATGCCATCACCGCCTAAAGCAGTAATGTATCGTTGGAAATCCCGTTTTGTTTCGATCTTGCAGCCGATTTCACAAAGGTTCAAAAGTGTGTCGGCTGAGAACTCGCCTTCAGAAGAAATGTCTTCTGCTATTGATTTAATTAACTCTTCCATTTTCAATCCTACCGCAAATATAATTGATAAATATACGACCGGGCAGTTGGGATTATTTAAGTCGCTAATGAATGCCCTTAATATAGCGAAACGGAAAAGTAGATTCAAGAAATGAATAATTACAGAATCGAATATGATGTCGATTATTCCGCACTTGCAAATTTTCTAAGAATGATACCGCAGGAAATAGAGGGCGGAAGTGAACTCGTTCAGTCAATACAAAGAGGCGGAAATTATCTTGCCCAGACCTGGATTGATATAAGTGCCAATCACTTCCAACACAGTAGTGGTGGGTATGCGAGAGGTATAGCCGAAGGCGTAAAATATCCTTTTGAAAACGATCCGTTAAGATATGCCATAATCCATACCAAAGAATATGCTTATTATCTCGAACACGGTTACGAAAGTTTTGATATGAAGAAGATGTTGTGGACGAGTGATAAAGTCAGAATTTCTAAAAAGGGGAAACGATATATTCATATTCCTTTTATGCACGGGACTCCGGGTTCTGTTTCAATGAATGCTATGCCGGAGAGCGTTTATTCGTCGGCAAAAAATTTAAGGCAATCGGTTGTAACCGGAACTTATAGAGAAGGGAGTGTGAGAAAAGCTGTGGGTTCGGGTGATGCCGATTTATTGCGGAGACACAATCCACAGAAAGTTACGAGACGTGTATATTCTTGGGGTGAAAGATTTGAGGGTGGTGGAAAATATAGCGGTATGGTAAGATTTGATGCTAATGTAGGGAAAGTGCGGTTAGGCAAATTTAGTGGCAAGAATTCGGGAGGGAGTGATTATTCCATATATATGACCTTCAGAACAATGAGCGAAGATTCCAAAGGCTGGATTCATCCCGGACAGGCGGGGATGAAGATATTGGAGTCAACAGTTAAGAAAGTAGAGACGCCAATACTAAATGACATCGCAAATGCAGTGGAGTCCGATCTAAGGAAATTAGGCTTGAGTTAGAATTTATGAAAATACGGTAACATATTTTTACAGCCTTCCTAATTATTATTCATCAGTTTATAGCAATACGTTTTATACTCATTTGTTTGACTAACACAACGGTTTCACGATGGTGCCTACATTAGAAGAATTTAAAGTTGAGGCAGTATCATTCGGTGGCGAGTTAAAAATAAGCTGGCTGATTCCGCAAGATGCCCCTACAAACCATAAGGTATATGTATTCAAGCGATCAAAAACAGATGTAACTCAAGACGAAATCGACGAATATTTTGAAAATATCGAAGACCTCTCAGAATTCGACTACAACGGGTTGATGGTGTATGACCGTTTGCAAACCAGCGAAGGAATAAGAGATTATTATTTCAAAGATTTAACAGTTATTAACGGAATAAAATATTATTACAAAGCAGTAATAAGAGACGAGGACTCCGGCGAAGTCGGCATCCCGCTTTCCGCAAACGCAACGCCAGTGCCCGATCTCAGAATAGATGTTAAAGACGGAAAAGAACTTGCGGCAAAAATAATTGAAAAGACATTGGATAATGTTTACGACAGACAAGGAAATAAAGTCGGCTTAGGCAAGGACATTAAAGTAGTAAAGAATTGGGCTTACGATGTTCCATTCGACAATTTTTTTGCGATAGAAAGAATAAACGGATCGAACGAACAAAGATATTGGGGACAGATATTTGCGAAGATGAGGGGAGGGAGTGTTTACGGCGGAGACGATACAGATGTTATAAGAGCTACGTTCATCACGATTGACACACCACAGAGACGGGATGTTGTCTGCAATATCATGAGAGCGCAAAAAGAGTTTATGATAATGTACGCGAAAAAGGCTCTTAAACTACGAAATATTGATGTGGTGATCGAAGGAGATAGTTATCGCCCGGAAATTCATGGAGTAAATGCGGTAGCTTTTTCGATGATATTTATGATGACTCTTAAAAACAGAATGCTCGTACCCGAAGAAATTTTAATACATATTTTTGGTGATCTCAGAGTAGATTACAAGACCGCTAACGAAAATGCAAGTCCACACGTTTAACAAATAAGGAATAGGAAGATGGAAGAAGAAAAAATAATTGAGAACTCGGAAGAAACAATCGAAGAAATATCGAAGCCGGAAACAAGCGAAGAAGTAAAACCGGCGAAGAAAAATAAAAAGAAAAAGCAGGGTGCTGCTGAAGATCATTTTCCAAGTGCGCTTTCCGTTGTGTTCCGGCACGAAGGCGGTCTGAACTCGAAAGTAAAAAAAATTGATCGGGGCGGTCTTACAAAGTATGGAGTATCATTAAGATTTCTAAAACTACAGGGTATCGACATCAACTGGGACGGTGTAGTTAATGAACAAGATATTTACGAACTCACAAAAGAAGAAGCCGAAGATTTATTTAGGGAATTCTTTTGGGATGCCTCTAATATTGATAATATCCGAGACAGACATACCGCTATTCACGTATTCGATTTATGTATCAATCACGGCAATCGCACGGCGATTAAAATGGTGCAGCAGACATTAAATTCATTGGGATCTTCACTTGTGGTTGATGGTGTAAACGGCAACAAAACCACCGCGGCTTTGAATAGGGTTGATGTTGTGAGGTTTAATAACGCGCTCGTAACGAGGCGGGTGCAATTCTATGACAGAATTGTGAGGCGTGATCCGTCACAAGTAATATTTTTAGAGGGTTGGAACAGAAGAGCAAGAAGTTTCCAATTAAAATGATACGCTATAAAATAAGTAATGAACAACAAACTAAATTTAGGAGATAATTTACAATGATTACCATTGATGGAAGAACTTACAACGTACCGGGAGTGTACGGTGCAATTGAGGTGTTAAATTTAGGCTCGATTGCCCTTCCCAAATTTAACGGGCTTGTTGTGATCGGTAATGCAAGACAAGGGATTCCGTATAGTGCCGGTGCCGGACAGGAAGTAATTCAAGGTTTTACTTCCGTTGCCAACGCAAGAAAGTTATTTGGTTCTTGTGATCTGACGAAAGCAATGGGAGAGGCAAAATTAGGCGGTGCCGGAGTGATATTCGCATTGACATCGGCTAAGCTAACAAGAGCAACAATTAAGGTTGAGGATTCCGCAGCAGAAATTTTATTCAATCTCAAGCCCACACTATACGGTGCGCCGGGTAACGATATTCACGTAAATATCGAATATTCTGAAGATGCGGCTGTGTCGGATATTACAGATAGTGACGGTACGCTTACCATTACTACTTTAGCAGCACATGGGCTTGCGGTAGGCGATGACGTATTGATACATGGTGTGGTTGGGATGACGAGTGTTAATAAAGTTCCGTTAGTTGTGACTTCGGTTCCGACAGCAACAACATTTACGGTTGTGCATGATGTCGGAGTCGAGACTTACTCGGAAGGTGGTACCGTGAGTAAATATATTGTTGCTGAAATCATTCCTGTCAAAACCGCTAAATTTTTGACAAAAGATGTATCAAGTGCAATAAATGTTGTTGAAATCGATGACACGACGGGACTGTATGAAAACGATCCCGTATATTTGGTTGACAACGACACCGCATACGTTAGTGCCGTGCTTGAGGATATCGATCACGAAAACAAGAAAATAAAACTAAGTACAACAGTTGATGGCTTAACTCAAGACGAATATGCGAGAATGTTTGTCCAGGATGTCGAGAATTCGAAATACGAAAGATTTGATGTGGGCAGCCCCACGCTCTTAAATGACATAATCAACTGGTTCATTCAGAGCGGTGTTTTGACAGCCGAAAAGCTTGAAGCCTACGAAGGCAACGTTTACGATCTTGCTGCCGTTGACGACTTTATCGGTAATTTAGCAGATTCCCCATCAGACAGAGGCGAATCACCAATCCCAACTGAAATTGAAGGCGGTGATTGGGATGAACTCGCGGATTCACTTCCTCAATTGTTTGAAGAATTCACAAACTTTACAAGGGCAAGAATTAGAATCATAAACCTTGTGACACCGAATTCAAGGCTGCACGCCAAGTACCTTGCCATAGCCAAGACACTTCGTTCGAACCCAATCCAGTACAGCGTTCAAATTGTTTCGGGTGTAAACAAAGGCGATATCAACTTGCCAAAAACTTCTTTAGATCATCCGATTAAAAGAGCGAAAGCATTAAATGACGATGATTTCATTCTCTGCGGAATGGGCTATGACGATAAAGATGCCTATCTCAGTTATGCCCCCCAATTTGCGGGAAGAATGAGTGCTTATTCGGTTAAAAGAAATCTAACCAATGACAATGTTTTATGCTCTAAGGTTGAGAAATTCTTTGGAGGTTACAATCAAGAAGTTGAGACCTCGATGTTCTTAGCCAATGGTGTGAACATAATTAAAACTGGTAAATATGGTTTTGCAACGGTACAGGGAATCAATACCTATCAGAAGCAGAACAATATCTGGAACGAGGACGACAAAAAGACATATCTCATCCAACAAAGACAAATTGTTGACTTCGTATATGAAGGATATAAAGAACAAATGGAAGAAGGTGTTGGTGCCGATGATTTTGATGAAGTAAAGGCAACGGCAAAGGGACTTGCAATTCTTGACGAGTACTTGAGCGGCGGATTTATAACAAAACGTAAAATCAGCGAAGCATACAGAAAAGGCAATGCAATTTATACTCATCCCGAAATCGTGCCGTTGCCAGCAACAGACTTCGTTGGATTTATTTTGAAAGTTGTCATTGAGAACTAAATAACGGAAATAAAAACATAATCGGAGAATAAAAATGTTTGGCGAATTATTAGAACTCCCGGTTAGATTGGAAGAGGTTACTGATCCCGATGCGTATTATAGCGGGTATCATGGTAGCCAACTCGTTCTAACCGTGTTGGACGGTGCTTACAATGTCGTTGCACGGGGATTTGGCATGCAGTTCAACGAACAGTATCAGAAACAGCCAGTTATGGAATGGGGACACAAACACTGCGTTGAAATCGTAACCGGTGCGATGCCTCCAGGACAGTTGACGATACAAACACTATATTTTGCTCATTACAATGACGTAATGCCTACTCACGAGAACCTTGTTTCAAGACGTGAGTTACAAGCGATAGTGCAGGTTGCGAGTCACGAAGACGATGCAATTGCCGGACTCGTACTTGATGTATTTGAAGGCGTGCATATTGCCGGGCAAAACGGAAACTGGAATGCTCAGAACCTGTATATGCGGAATGGTATTTTGATGTACAGAAAACGTATTACGGGATTGAAATGGGCTGACAAAGCCGGTGCCGATTATCCGGCAAGCGGAGGCGATGCTCCAAAAGGACTTCCGAGTAATTCACCATCGGCATAATTAAATAAGAAGGAGAAAAATTTTGGAAAACTTGATTGAAATCGTTCATAATGACCAAGAATTTTCCTTCCGCTTAAAAGAGACAATTAAAGATGCTTCCCTTATAGAGAGGGAAGCATCTAAATTAGCGGGAGGAGCTTTAGACTTAGCGGAGTTAACAACGGCTTGCGATGAAGCAATGGAGAGGGTTGTTAATTACAACAGCGAACGCTATGGTAAAGACGAAAGCAAAGCCAAGTACAAAAAGTATCACGATCTCATAAGAGAAGGGAAAACTGATACAAAAGAATATACAGAGCTTGCGAAAGAACTGCATTCGAACAAACACTTCCTGACCTGGATAGAACTAAGCAGTCAACGAAGCAAGATTTACAGTTATGCCAGGCTCATCGTAATGTGTGAAAAAAAACCAGAAGGATATGATTGGTATGAAAAAGAGCCGGAGGAACTCGATCAGATAGTCAAAAAATTATCTGACGAGCAAGTGTTTTTTCGTAGGTACGATAGATAGACTTAAGCGTTTAGTTTATCTGGCACCGGAAAAACTAATTTCCGATAGTGAGTTCATTGAAAAAGCTGAGTCGCAGAGGGGAGACATAGTGATGTGGTGGAAAAGAAAATACAATTACAGTTCAAGTGATGAAAGGTATCTTAACGCAACTATGGAAGATGTGTACTCAGATTATCTCGAAGACAAGATTGCCGATTTTAACAAAGAATTTGGCGATAATAAATACGCACTTCAGATTTTAAGAGACAAGGCAAAGAACAAGGACTTTGATGAAATACAGAACAAAACAGTTAAAGAAAAACTTTTTGCAGCTTTCAAAAAGGTAAAGGGTTCTGATGGATCAGAAGAAAAATCTAACGGTTGAGATCAGTGCGAGAGTAAAGGAACTACTTGGCACGGAAGAACTTGAGAACAAATTTCGTCAAATTGAAGAAAAAATAAACGAGCCGTTGCCCGATGTCTCAAAAACCTTTGAAGCAGTAAGACAATCTCAAACCTATCAACAATTTCAAGAAGAATCCGAAACCCTCCCGTTTTGGCAGAAACTTATGCAGGCTCCCGCCGGTTTATTAGGCGAGGAAACCGAGAAATTAGATGAAAATATTGATAGAGTCCGTCAAAGAGTAAAAACCGAGATAGAGGGCTATATTGCGAGCGGAACCGAGCCTAAAAAACCGACTGTGGATAAATATAATCGGTGGTTCGCAAACTTAGAAGGCAAAATCGATGAAGTCTTTGGACGTGCTATTGACCGCATAAACGAGAAACTTGAAGGAGCACGGACTGAGGGCGAAGCCGGGATGCTTGAACAGGAAATGCTTGCGGTCGAAGAACTTCGTGATAAATATAAAGATGCGGTAACGATACAAAAAGAAGGGCTTGACCAACTCCTGGACTCAACCAAAAAAGCAACTGACGGCGTGCAGTCTTTTGTAGATGTATTGTCGAAGTTAGGTATTCTTGGGTTTGCAAGTCAGATGCTGCTTAAGGGGGTTGATTTATCGACACGTTATGGCGTACTTGAGGAGCAGATTGCTAAAAGGTACGGTACCGCTTTCGATCTCGGAAGTCCGATCGGGACTTATTCTCAACAAGAGCAGGCTCAATTATTTGATGTTACGTCAAGACGAAGCTTTGAGGCTGAGGTTACGGGAACCGCTGTTGGCGGTGCAGTCGGAGGCGGACTGGGTGCATTGGCTTTTTTGATACCCGGAATAGGGACGGCTGCGGGAGTTGCTTCTGTATTGGGTGGGTCGATGTTCGGACAAGCAATTGGCAGTAAAATATTTGGGCGGGAGGCTGAGGAACAGAACATTGCCGAACAAGAGGCGTTAGAGAGAGAATTAAACTACATCAATCAAGCCTATGGAATAATTTCACAAAACGTTCAAGGCTATCGTCAACTCGATGTCGCCGAAACACAGTTGAGAGCACGTTTAGGCGAAAACACAAATCAAAGATATTTAAGAGATTTGGGATTCCAGAGAGCCGAAGAAGCACAGCTCAAGGGATCGTTTGCAGAACAATACGGTCGATTTGACGAACAATTATTCAGAGAACAAACTGAAGCCGCGAGAGCAACGGGTTTGGAACCAGAGCATCTTTACCAGTTCGGGCGGATTTCTCAATTCACGGGTTTAGACTATGACCAAGAACAAATCGCACAAGCCGACGTATTGAGACGAACACTATATGGTGATGACTCGGATTCCAAGAAAATAATAGAGGTCTTGCAGTCCATACGTGGAATTCAAGAAAGATTGTTACAGACAAATATTGATGCCGATGCAAAAAGAGCTAATGATTTAGCAAATTTACCGGCACTGCTTTTCGGAACCGATAATCCATATGGTAGGATTGATCAGTTGGGCGGGAAAACTTTAGATTTGCTTGAAGGAATAATGCAACCTAAAAGCATGGCTCACGAAGCCTTCTTATTCAATGCTTTTGGAAGACCCGATCTCGAAGAGTTCACGGAACTTAAAAAAGGCGGTTTCGCCGGTTTAATGCAGGAGCCGGATAGAATGAAGGACTTATTTGGGTTTATGCAGAATGTCGGTGATCAAATTCATCCATTTCATTTATATGCAATTCTGAATCAGATGATGCCGGATGCCCCGAAAGGATTCGTCCCGCAGATTAGGGATTTGTTCGCTGAAGGACAGACGACAGTTAAGAATCGGGATGGTGAAGAAGTTACTATTACCATTGATGAAATTCTCAATCCAGAAAGAAATAAAGAGAAAATCGAGGCGTTAATGCAAAGTTATGAGGAGAATGCCGAGAAATTTACAAGCGAATCAAGTCGTATAATGACTGCGGTATCGGACACGCAAATGGAAATCGGGGAGAGATGGAATGCTTTGATTGGTGAAATGGAGATACGAACGCAGCAATTTATAAATGATATGTCGGATATTCCCGAAACAGTTAAAAGGATTACCGATGCTTTTGAAGAGGGATTGATGGGATTAAAGAACCATATGGACAAAATGACTCAGGAAGAATACTTGCTCAACAAGGTCGAGGAGTTTATTGACCGGGATCTAAGCGAAGGCGAGCGCAGAGACTTGAGGTTCAGCAGTTTGAGTCCATTTGGAACTGTCGAAGATTATCGGCAGAAGCTGGCAGAAAAAGCAGCGGAAATGGCAAATGAAAGGGCGTGGTACGAACCTATTTTGGAGGGATTTCTCGATAGAGAATATGAACCCGATAGAAAACTACTGGAGAGGCGTGAAGCAGAAGAGTTGGAGCGTAATAAGAAAACAGAAAAAGCATTTTTAGATTTATTGGAATCACGTGGTACCGGCGGGGCAGTAGATGAGGGGAAACCATATAGAGTAGGTGAGTTTGGTGAAGAAGTTTTTGTCCCGGGACAAAGCGGGTATGTAATCCCAAGTGTTAATTTGATACCGGATGAACCCGACTACGGAGACGATAAATTAAGTTATTACAAACCCGAAGTCCGGGTTTATGAAGGAGACGGTGAGTTTTACAAACACGAGGTGGCGAAATCGGAATATCCTCCAATTGAAATAAGCGGCGTGCGATTCGAAGACACTAAAGAGTATAGAATCCCGGATGATTTGAAATACGATGACAGAAGTAACGATAAAATAATAGCGGTATTACAGGAATTATTAGAAGAAGTAAGGCTGACAAGAGTTGAACAGCCGTCAAAGGGCTTCAGTCGTTTGGGTTATTCCGACAGCCCGGAATTTGATACCGAAGAGATATGGGAGATTAAAAATAAGATCAATAGCTATTTATGAAACCGCACTTAAAACATATTCAGCCTTTTGTGTTGCTCAGGAGAGATAATCAAAATTATGATCTGAGTCCGTTTGTGCAGCGGATAGTAATGGATAAAAGTATTGATCGTCCGGTAGGTAGTTGTGTAATAACCCTAAATCCATCAATTAACGAGAGATCGACTGCGAGGATGACGAGTCCTGATCTCGTTAATTTCTGGAAAAAAATAATAAGACCGAACAACGTGATTTCGGTAAAAATTGATGAAAAAAGTAAAGACCATTCTTTTTTAGGCTTAGTTGATTCAGTAACTGAAAGTCAGTATAGAGAAAATAGAGGAACGGGGAATTCCGTCACAATAACGTTATCGATGTTGTTGCCAAAAGCATTGATGAAGGATGAAATAATACGTGCGGAATTGTTGTGGAGGTTAGGGGAAGACAGTAAGGCAATAGGGGAATCGGCAAACTTAATGAGTTGGTTCAAATACGGACGTGGTTTAGAGGATCAGGACGGAAAGGCAAGAAACGCTTTTACGGGTGGGACGCCGGAAGACGGTGTAAATTATATTTTAGACAATTTGCCGCTTTTGTTTTCGGAAATCGCTCAGGCTAAGAATGCCGGAGTCACGGAAAAAGTTAATCTCGCCCAGTTCATTACAGGAAACACAAAGAAATTCAAGTTCCTTGCTTATGAAATGCTATATTTCCCCGAACTCACAATATATGAAGGTAATTTACTCCAATACCTTATGGCTTGTATAGACGTGCCTTTTTACGAAGTATGGTTCGATACCGAAGGAGATGACAGTCCGTATTCGACAATAACCATCAGAAGCAAACCCTACACTCACACCGACAACGACGCGGATTTGGATTTGAACGCATACCATTGGGACGAACTTCCGATTGTTGATATTTCCTCACGGGAAGTTTTGAGAGAGGATTTGGGTTATA
>CAZRFP010000008.1:25236-48002 GCA_964599535.1 uncultured Planctomycetaceae bacterium | reverse complement strand
GGTTTTCGCTGTCGTAGGCGTATTCGGATTCGCCGTCGGATGTCAGATTGCCGTCGTCGATCAAGCGGGCGTCGTCGTCGTATTGCAGGGCCTCGTTGGCCGCGCCGCCGACACCGTCAAACAGGTAGGCCGCGCCGCAATTACTGATGGAGAATCCGCCACCATCGCCATCCTAACCCTCGGCCCCGATGAGCGCCCCGACCGATGGTCCAGGCCCTCCCAATGCAACGGACTTACCGAAATAGTCCGCCGCGCAGGTTACACGGAGTATCCCGTGAAATGGAACAAGGACGGTCGCTGTGTGCTCGAATCGCACCGTCGATTGCGGTGTTGATTGTGCGGCGCTCCGGAGGTTGCGAAGGCTATGATCGGCTTTTTCTTCGAATCAACCGTGAACCGATGCCGACGGGGCACTGCTTCACGCACGACTCGCACAGCCCGCTGATCTGAAACCGATGCGACAGCGCGTGAAAGCGATGCGACGCCGCGACGATCGTTCGCAGCTTCGTCACGTCGGCCGCGCTGAACTCGATGATCCGCCCGCAACGGCGACAGACCATGTGATCGTGTGGGTCCTGGCCGTAGGTGTGTTCGTAGTGAACCTGCTTGTTGCTGAAATGCACCTCGCGGACGACGCCGCACTCGACGAGCAGCTTCAGCGTGCGATAGACCGTCGCCTTGCCGACGCGGCGGGATGACTGTCGCATGACGAGCAACAACTGCTCGGCCTCGAAGTGCTCTTCCATCTTCATCGCGGTGCGGAGGATGTCGCTGCGCTCGGAGGTATACTTCAGGCCGCGGTCGCGACAAAACTCGCGAAAGACGTTTTCCGCGGTATCGATGATGTCGTTTTCAACGGCGCGCGGCATCGGCGGCTCACATGAATGCGTAACGGCCTCACTCTACCCGCCGCACAAGTTCTCGTGCAAGGCGGCGGATCGCACCATCTGAGCCGCACCCGCCACGAAGCGGCGGCGTGCGATCAAGCGAGGTTCAACATCCACGCATCGCGCTCAACCCCGCCGCACTGACGCGCACACACGCCCGGCCGTGCCGTAAAGCCGCCGGCGCCATGCGCATGAAGATTTTTCAATCTCGTCCCCATAAAATGCCCATGCACGAAACGATTGACATGTGCAGGACATCATCGCCCAAGGAAGTCCATGCCCGAGGACCACCAAGAAGACGCCACGCCGCGCGATCGCCGATCGTTCTTCCGAGAAGCGATTTTCAGCGCCATGCGCCCCGCGGCGGACTATCTCGAAAAGAAGCTGCCGACGGCATTGCGAAGCGAGGCGGCCGGCCCGCTCGTTCTGCTGCGGCCGCCCGGCGCGATCGATGAGGCGGCATTTCTCGACACATGCTATCGCTGCGGAAGCTGCGCCGACCATTGCCCGGCCGACGCCATTTCGCTGTTTTCGTCCGACGCGCCGCCCGGCACTGCCAGCGCGAATCTGAAGGGCACCCCCTACATCGAACCCAGCGAGCGCGCCTGTGTGATCTGCGATGAACTGGCATGCATGAAAGCCTGCCCAAGCGGCGCCTTGCGTTTGGTCGAGCGCACGGCGATTCGCATCGGCATGGCGATCGTCGATCATGCCGTGTGCGTGCGCGCCGGCGGCGAAGCCTGCACCATATGCGTCGATATGTGCCCGATCGGCCGCGACGCGATCCGCGTCGGCGATGATGGACGCATTGAAGTGATCGATCCGAGTTGCAGCGGCCTAGGCTGCACCGGCTGCGGGGTGTGCGAAGAGCGCTGCCCGACGAGGCCGATTCGGGCCATTCAAATTCGCGCCTATCCCGAGCGGCGATTGCAACCGGCCGCGCCGTGATGTCCACGCGGCTTCGCGGTTGCGTGTTTGTCAAGCGGCGACATCGACGCGCGTGGGCGTCTTGTCCATGATGTCGTGAAGCACGGCGTCGGATTCGATCCCCTCGGCCTGGGCCTCGAAGTTCAGCAGCACGCGGTGCCGCAGTGCCGGCACGAAGACGACCCGCACATCCTCGAAGCTGACGTTGAAACGCCCGTCGAGCAGGGCCTGCACCTTCGCCGCCAGCGCGACCGACTGCGCCCCGCGCGGCGAACTGCCCCAGCGGACATAGCGATTGGTCTGCTCCGTGGCGAATTCACCCTGCGGATGCGTCGCGAGAACGAGGCGAATGGCATAGTCCTGCACGTGCTTTGCGATGATGACGCGCTGCACGAGCCGCTGCGAACCGATGATCTGCGGGCCGCTCATGACCGGCTTGATCTCCGGCTTGTGGCCGGTCGTCGTCCTCTGAAGAATCGTGTTCAATTCGTCGCGCGTGGAGTATTTGACGACGAGCTTGAAAAAGAAGCGATCGAGCTGGGCTTCGGGCAAGGGGTAGGTGCCTTCCTGCTCGATGGGATTCTGCGTGGCCATGACAAAAAAGGGCGCCTCAAGCTTGTAGTGGTTTCCGCCGGCCGTAATGCTCTTTTCCTGCATCGCCTCCAGCAGGGCCGACTGTGTCTTCGGCGTGGCACGATTGATTTCGTCCGCAAGGACAAGCTGTGAAAAGAGCGGTCCCTGTTGAAACTCAAACCCCCGCCGACCGGTCTCGGGGTCTTCGACGATGATGTTGGTGCCGATGATGTCGGCCGGCATGAGGTCCGGCGTGAATTGAATGCGCGAGAACTTCAGGCTCAGCGCCTCGGACATGCAGCGAATCAGATACGTCTTGCCGAGACCGGGCACGCCCTCCAAAAGCGCGTGACCGCCCGTGAACAGGCACGTCAGCACGCCCTGCACGATGTCGTCGTGGCCGACGATGGCCTTGCCGATCTCCTCGCGAACGGTCTTGAAGGCCTGTCGAAATTCATCGGTCGCCTTTTGAATGGCGGGATCGATCTTTACATCCATTGTGCGTTACTCCTGCGTGTCCTGCTGCGATTGTGAGCGTTTCCTGGCTTTGAGTAGCCGTGCGGTGGTGGATTCCTGTGGCGCACCGGGTTCTTGTGGTTTCGTTGGCTTGGTCTTGGGCGGTGCCGCGCCGGTGTCTCCGCCCAGTGCTTCGGAAAGGTCCTTCGCCGGTTTGGTCACCGCCGCCCCGGCGTCGAATTTCGTGGCGGCCGACGGCGCTGCGGCATCTTCAGACTTCGCCGCGCCAGGAGCCACGGGGCCGACCGCCTGCGTCGGGCCGGATTTCACGGCGGCATCGGAGCGGACCTTGTCTCGAATCGAGCGAAGATCGCCGAGCGTTTCGACCGCGCGCTTGCCCGCGCCCCACGTTCCCGCCACTGACGCAACATACCGCCTTGCGGCGGCCATGATCTTGATCGGGTCAATCGCCACGCGACGCAGCGCAACATCAAGCAGCAGCGCTAGAACGGCAAGCTTCAACAGAAAATCCCAGATCGGCGTGCGCGAAATCGCCGGCTTCATCGTCCGCTCAAAGATGCGTTCCGTCGAATCGTCCAACGAGAGCACGCGGCCGTTTGCCGCGTCGGCCATTTCAGTGAGCAAAGGCTCATTGACGGTGAGTTCCTTGAATTCCGGCGAGTAGGCGACCGTGAGACCGGTGCGAATAAGCACAGGCTGCTCGGTCGCGGTTTGATCCGACATGACACTGACGAAATAAGACCCCTTCTGGTCCGACGTAAACTTGGATTCATAGCGCCCCGGACCCGTCTGCATGAGTTGCAGCGTTTCGCTGGTGCCGTCGGGCCGCACGACACGGCCGACAAATCGGCGAAAGTTCGCATAGCCGCGGCCTTCGTCCATGCTCTCAATGATGACGTGGCCTTCGTCGCCTTCGCGAAAGGTCGTGACATCGTAATTGGCCGAAGTGCCCTGCTGCATGGACCAGCGAACGGTCTGTGCCCATAGCTTGCTGAAGCCGGACCACTCGGCCCATTCCGCGCCCCAGTGCTTCCATCGGCCGCTCGTGAAGGCGACGGTGCGCCCAAAGCCGCAGAGCCAGTGGGCAAGTAGCGGATCGCCGCGCCGGGTAATGAGCGGCATCTCCACGTCGGCCACTTTGCGCGGCGTCGTCACGACGTATCCCCCAAGTTGGGGAAAGTCGTCGCCGAGGCCGATCATGATGTCCGACAGGCTCGAATTGATGCGCGGCTTGAAGACTTCGTCGCGAATGAGCGGCCGACGGACGACTTTGGCCTCTTTGATAAAGATCTTCGGCAGGCGCTTTTCATCGCCGGGGCGGCTGAGTGTGTAATATCGTCCGCCGGTTTTCTCGGCGATGTCCTTCATCGTGCGGATTTCCTGCCCACCGTGCGGAAAGATCGAAACGGTGGAGACGGTGATCTTGTGGCCCTTGAGGCGGTTGATCAGCGCCGGTGTCGGCGGCTGCGGATCGCCATCGGAGATGATGATCATGTGGCGCTGCGCGGCGTCCTTGCAGTTCATGAGCGCCTGATGGGCCATGCTCATCGGCGTATTAAAATCGAACATGTCGGCGTTTTGCATGTTGCGGATCCTGCGGACGATGGCGTCCTTGTCCGCGGCCACCTGCATCGGCACTTCCCAGTGGAAGTTGTTCATGCCCCAGCCGACGACGCCGTAATAATCAAGGCGGCTGACCGTGTTCAGCGCCGCGACGGCGGTTTCGATCCCCCACTTGTTGCCCTGCGGCATTTCGCAGGAGTGCATGACGATCGCCAGCGCGCCGCGCGGAATCTGGCGGACCGCGTCCACGTCGAACTTGACCGGCATGACGTTTTCCACGACCGATCCCTGCCAGCCGCCAGCGCCGAACGAATCATCGCCGCCGATCATGATCAGCCCGCCGCCCATGTCGCGCACATAGTTCGCCAGCGAGGCCTGCTGCTGCGCGCTGAAGTAGTTTGCGCCCACGTTGGCCAGGATGATCGCTGAATAGTCCTGCACAACCGACGGGCGCAAATCGATCGACTCGCCAGACGGCGTGATCCAGTCGACGCGGATGTCCTCGCGCTGCAGCGCTTCGACGAGCAGAGCGTCTTCGTCCTGACTTTCGTCAGAGCCGATGAAAAGCACCGTGCGCGGGCCTTCGACATTCGTGAAGGCATAGGCCACGTTGTTTTCGGCGATGCTGTCGCTGCCGGGATCGGCGGGAATAAACTCGGCGCGAAACTCGTGCCCACGATCGACCAGAATGGGCAGCGTGATCGTGAATGAGTTGCGTCCGGGGTTCAGTTCGACGACCTCGCCCGATCGATCGGAACCGGGATCAAGATCGATCAGTTGCTCCTTTTCGCCGACACGCTGAAAGATGCGAATCTCGCCGCGCGTCCGCCGATCGCTGCGCAAAATGAGGCGAAGCGGAACCTGCTCGTTCAAGTTGGCGTAAGGCGGCGCTCGAAGCTGCTCGAAGACGACCTCGGCGCCGTGGTCGATCTGAATCGGCAACACGTCGATCGTCATGTTGTTCGCAAACGCTGCCTTGGCTTCGGCCAGCGCGTCGCCGACATTTTGATTGCCGTCGGTGATAAGCACGATGCGGTTGTTCGTGTCGGACTGCGCGCAGGCCATCGCCATGCGCAGCCCGTGTGCCATGTTCGTCTGGTCCGGGCGTTGACCGTCGGGAAACGGCGCATTGAGCTGAATGCCTCCGTCGGTGCTCGGCGTGGTAGGCAGTTGTTCGATGTTGGTCTGGCCGTCAAACGTCAGCAGCGCGGCCCGGTCCTTGGGCTTCATGTTGCGCGCCGTTTCGAGCACGAAGCGCTCGGCCTGGCGGCGGCTCTCCGGCGAGATGCTTCGCGAAACATCGAGCAGATAGATCACTGAGAGGTCGTCATTCTTGAGAACCTTATGCAGGCCCGACAGCGCCAGAACGAGCAGCAGAATCACAACGCATCGCGCCGCAATGCATACCTTGCTGCGAATCGGACCGATCCCCGACAGCGACCGGCGCGACAGCCACCAGATCAGCACGGCCAGCGCCATCAGCCACAGCATGGCCGGTCGGTCGAATCGTTCAGTTGAAAACAGGTTCATCGGCGCGCTCTCCGGCAGGTCGCTGCGCAGGGCAACGTCACCATTCTAACACCTGAACGCGATTATTCCATGAATCGAGGCAGTAGATTCGCCCGCGCGCCCCGATTGCCACGCCCCAGGGCTGAAGGATCTGACCGATGGCTCGACCGGGCGAACCCCACGTGCCCAGCAGCGCGCCCTCGCGCGAGAGTCGCAGCAGCCTGCTGTTGCCGCGGTCGGCGATGATCAGCGCGCCGGAAGAATCAAAACCCATGCCGTAAGGGTAACAGGGCGCGTCGGCGCCCGCGCCTTCGAGTCGATACGACCCGAGAAACTTCCCATCGGACGAATAGCGGCTGATGCGATGATTGCAAGAGTCCGCGACCCAGAGAACGCCGGCCTCGTCGAGAAGGATTTCCGTCGGACGGTCCGACCAGCCTTCGCCGCACGATTTGTCCGCGAAGCTGAACAAATACTCGCCTTTGGGCGAGAACTTGCTGATGCGATCGTTTCCGCCGTATTCGCCGACATAGATGAAGTCGTCACGGTCAACAAACACGCACTCCGGAAAGATGAACTGCCCCGGGCCTTCTCCATAGCTACCGAATCGAAACAGCTCAGTGCCGTTGCGATCGTAACAGATCACGCGGGCATAATGCGTGTCGGCCACCCAGAGGCGATTGCGATGATCAACGTGCAGCCCGGTCGGTTTTCCGAATTCGGAATCGGGCATGCGCCATTCGGTTTCGTGCCGTCCATCCGCGTCGAATCGCTGCACGCGGGCGCGCTTGTCCACCACGAAAACGCGACCGTCCACCGGTGACACGGCAATCGCACGAGGATAGCTGAATTGCCCCGGACTCACGCCGGGCCGCCCGAACGACGTGATGACGCGCGAGGCGTCGTCGGCACGATGTCCGGGCAAATTGTCGCACGCCGCGCATCCGAACGCGACGCCCATCGCGCAGAGGATTCGGGCCGCGCGCAACGATACATGCGCGAACGCCGCGGGGCGCGTCGCCCGTGACTGCCGGACATGGCGTTGACATGCCATATCAGACTATCTTCGCCGATTGTGGCTCGAAATGGAACAGAGAGCGAAATGGTTGCCGCGCAGAGCGAAAGACTAAGCGCGTCCGTTACTTGCCGCCGAGCTTGGCGCGGATGATGTCGGCCCGGGCGCTGGATCGCTGCTCGCCGTTCAATCGCTCGCCAGCAATCTTCTGCAAATGTGCCGGCTGCGTAATCAGGAACAGCTCGTTCAACGTCTTCAACTCGATGTCCTTGATTCGGCCCAAATGGACGCCCATGCGCAAGTGTGACAAGTGCAGCAGCGTCTCATCGCTGCTGATCGTGCGGGCGTTCTTGAGAATGCCGTACGACCGCCAGACGCGATCATCAAGCGCCAGCGGCCGCTCGTTGACAAGGCACTCCCGCGCGAGGTTTTCGTAGTCGATGATGCGCGGAATGACGAGCGACTTGAATTCGTTGACGATCTCCACTTCGGTGCGGCCGAGCGTGACCTGGTTGCTCACCTGGAAGAGATCGCCCGTGGCTTCCGTGCCTTCGCCGTGCAGGCCGCGAACGGCGAGGTGCATATCCTTGGCGGCGCGAAAGACGCGCTCGATTTCGCCGGTCAGCTTCAGCGCCGGCAGATGCAGCATCACGGATACGCGGATGCCCGTGCCGACATTCGTCGGACAGGCCGTCAGGTAGCCGTAGCGCGGATGAAAGGCATAGTCGAGGTCTTCTTCAATCGTGTCGTCGATCTGGTTGATCTGCTGCCAGATTTCATCGAGTTGAAGACCGGACCTGAGCGCCTGTATGCGCAGGTGGTCTTCTTCATTGACCATGACCGATGTTGTCTCGTCACGGGCGATGGAGACGCCGCGCGCGCCCTTGGCCTCGACAAGCTGCCTGCTGATCAGGTGTCGTTCAACGAGAACCTGCCGATCGAGATCGTCAATCTGATCCACATCGACATAGTCCCATTGCGCGTCGGATTTCTTGCCGTCGAGGTGTATTCGAATCTTATCGGCCAATTCGCGGCGCTGATCCTCGGTCGCGCGGCTGAGGAAAGGATAGCCGGCGACATTCCGCGCGAGGCGGATGCGCGAACTGATGACGATCTCCGACCTCGGACCAGTCGGACCGAGCCATTGACCGGCGTTCTTGGCAAGCTTGTCGATGTTCATTGCGTCTCGATCGAGCGGATATTGTCGCGAATGCGCGCGGCCTCTTCGTACTTTTCGTCATCGACGGCGCGGTTCAGCTCGCGCCGCAGGCGAACCAGATCGTTTTCCGGCATGCGCTTCTTTTTGTGGCGGCGCGGGTTTTTGCCGATGTGGCGGCCGGCCCCTTGATGGGCGCGCTCGATCAGCGAAAGCAGCGCCTTTTCGAAGGCGTCATAATCATGGGGACAGCCGAGCAGCCCGTTGTTACGAAACTCGACGAAGCTGAGCTTGCACTTGGGGCACCTGATCTCGGCCAATTGCTGTGCCGTGATCTTTCCGCCGCCGATGAAGGAGGTCAGCATCTGCGAGAGGTTTCCAGACGCCGGTCCGGATGGCGTGATGCCTTCCTTTTTGGCGCAATCTTCGCAGAGATGACGCTCGATCTTCTCACCCTGCGGGCTGATATCGGTCAGGTGGACGGTCGCTGGCTGCTTCTTGCAGGCATGACAGGGAAGATGCATCCGACGGCGGTCCCTTCAATTGAAAGCGGTACCATTCGTAACGAAACTGTCACGATTCGTCAGTATTTTATCGTCAACGCGGTTGGGTTTCATCATTTTGGAAATAAGGAATTACGGCAATGCACTCTTCCGCTGATTAGAGTCGCGGCGGCCCGATCGCGTAGGTCAACGTCGACACCGTCATGGGACGTAGGCTGCCGAGCAATCTCGCGTCTCCCATATGCGGACTTTTTGTATCCGAATGCCGGCGGGCAAAGTTTGCGCATACTGGTCATGGATGAGCTTCGCCACGCGCTCCGTTGAGGGGTTGTGACGTGCAAATTCGGGCAGATCGTTGAGGAAAGTATCGTGCAGCCTGCCCGTTATTTCGCGGAGCCTTGGCTGAAGAACAGTGAAATCGGCCAGAACTTCGATTTCATCGAGCTTGTCGCCCTCGATGTAGACTTCGACTGCCCAATTGTGGCCGTGCAGGGGTTCGAGATTTCCATCGGCAAGCCGCAACTGATGAGCGGCGGAAAATTCGGATTTGAGAAGTAGTTCGTATCGCGGCATGGTCTGGAATCTTCCAAGGGTCGGCATCGACGCTTGCGATGCGATCTTGTCTTTTTGACTGACTTCTGTTTGTTCGACGGACTTCAAATCATCCGCGGATATTGACGAGTCGGCAACACACGGCTAAATTGCGTTGCTCTCACACCTCCCAGCCCGGGTGGCGGAATTGGCAGACGCGCTAGGTTGAGGGCCTAGTTCCGGTTAAACGGAGTGCAGGTTCGACCCCTGTCCCGGGCAGTATCTTCCGAATTTCACCCCTTCAGAAACACAAGCCTCAGGTGAAACTGATCGAGCGAAAAGAACTCCCTATCAGCGTAACATATTTACGGATATCGAGTTACAGATTTTCGTCCGAGACGACAACAGCGATCTGCGGGGCATTCATCGAGGCGGTCGATTGGATACTGCCGATTGTACAGAAAAATCTCGATACTTTTTGTTGCGATCGCATCGACATCGAGCGATAATCGGGTCTAACGTAAGGTTTCGTCGATGTCGCTTCGGCCTTCGGGCCGGGCAACGAACTCGGATGGGGAGACCGACCTCCTCCCTATTGGTAGTTCCGGCCGTCTTCTGGCCCGTCGGCAGACTTCCCGGTGGATTTTCTGTGCAATTGCCGGGATGCCTTTTTCTCAATCTGGGCGAGTGTTATTCGGTAGTCTAGCTGCATACCCCCGGCACGGGTGCGTGGGCGTACTTTTTTCTCAGGAGTTCATGTAATGAGTTTTCGCCGCAGTATCTCGACAGGAGTCTGTTTTGTTCTTAGCTCCGCCGCATTTCAGGCTGCCGCCGTCGCCGGCACGACCTGGTCGGCCGTCAGTGGAACCACCACTTTCTACTTCCAACCTGATGTGCTCGCCGAACGAGGTCTGGTGCTCGAAGTCAACGGTGAGTCCGTGACCGGACAAGCGCTCGCGAAGTTTGAGTTCAACATCACTTCCGACTCGACGGTCTCGTTCACCGAAGCCGGCGGGGCCTTTGTCGAGTTCGCCGGCGGTGAGATGCGGCACATCGAGGACCTCATCCTGCGAAACGAAGCGGGCGAATCCATCGTGTTTGACTCGTTCGCTTTTTCGATCGCATCCGGCAGTGATCCACGCGACTTTAAGCCGGTGTTTGAAGACAAGCTGACGAAGCAGCCGCTGCTTGAGGCGAACGCCGCCAAGGCCGGCTTTGATCGCATGGGCGGCCAGTTTTACATGGAAACCGCCGACATTCTCATCACGCCGCAGTTGGCCGCCAAGCTGGGCGATGCGGGCCTCTCCGGAATTACGATCGGCGCAGTGATGTTGCAGGCGGATCTGGTCTGGACAGGTGGCGCGGCGCCTTCACTGATCGACGACATTTATGACGATTCGGAAGATTCGGCAACACCGCGCGGCGGCAACAACGGAACGATCTGCCCGCAGCCGGTCGGCCCGGATATCATCCTCGGTATTATCTCGGACATCGGTAATTACGGCACGAGCGAAATACCTCCGGGCAGCGGCAACTGGATCGACGCTTTCTCCGTGGGTACGACTTCGTGCAATATCGGTGACGTCGTCGCAAAATGGATATCGAGTACGCCCGAACATCCCGTCATCGGGCAGAATTTCTATCGTCTGATGACGATGCCGACCGGCGAGACTCGCTTCGAGCAGATCGGTCAGAGCTGGCTGAAGCACGGTTTCACCGTCGCGGCAGGAGATTCCTGCGGTTGCGGATGCACTGGCCCCGGCGGTCCAACACTGCACCCCGGCTGCTCCGATCCATACGGCGCCGGCTTGAACGGTTCACAGACCAACCTCGGACCACGCTGGCAGGTTGACGCCCGAACCGGCATCTTTCCCTATCCTTATCAGAACGGCACGCAGGTTCCGGGTGATGCAAATGCATGGAAGCGACTACAAGTGAAGATTCCAGACTTGGCATCGACAAATGCGATCTATTTCGCCGAAGGGCAGTACGTCACGCAGGACGACCATCAGGCCGGCAACGCCAGCAATAACGCGTCCTATCGACGCATCACTGTTTCGCCCAGTGGCGCCAACAACTACGCGGCCAGCCTCGCGCCCGGTTCGAACACGGTGCGCGAACTGCCTGCGATTCGCGCTTGGAAAGCGGCCGTGCCCAGTGTCGTAGAGACCGACATTCGCATTTCCCCGACGGCGGGCGAGCCGCATCCGAACGCGGATGATTACATGATTCTCGCGGCCAATGTCACGGAGGTTGCGCCGGGCCTGTGGAACTACGAATATGCCCTGATGAACCTGCACTCGCATCGCGGCGCCGGCTCATTCACCGTGCCTGTCCCGCAGGCGGCCCAGCTTCAGGACGTAGGCTTCCGAAATGTCTTCTATCACAGCGGCGACGGCGTGAGCGGCGTGACACGAAGCAACGATCCCTGGACATGGTCCCATACTGACGGGCTGCTCACGTGGCAGACGCAGACATTCAACCAGAATCCCAATGCCAACGCGCTGCTTTGGGGCTTGCAATACAACTTCCGCTTTACCTGCAACATTCCGCCGGCGTCCGAGCAGGGCGAACTGGGGATCGGCCTGTTCCGGCCGGGTCCGCCCAACGCGGCGATTTCTTCGGTCCATCCGCTTTCGATCGTTCCGGAGCCGTCGGCGTTGTATATCACGCTCGATGCGTCCGCTCCGACGACCGTTCTCGCCGCATGTCGCGGCGCCTCCTTTGACGTGGAAATCGAAAACGGCTCCGACACCTTCGTCCCCGGTACCGCCAAAGTCGTTTACAGCATCGACGACGGCGAATATCTGGAGTCGCCTCTCGAATTTCTCGGCGGTACCACGCATCGCGCCACGCTTCAGGCGATCGACTGCGCTTCGTCACTGAAGTTTTACATCAGCGCCCAGGTTTCAGGTGGATCGACCATCACAGTGCCCGAGGAGGCGCCCCTTATCGTCTTCCAGCCGGAAGTCGGCGCGGAGGAAGTGGTCAACCTGTTGGCTGAAAACTTCGAATCAGGCTTTCCGGATGGGTGGAACAAGACCGGCCTGTGGGATGTGTCGTCGGCTTGTCCGACGCTTCCGGTGTGCGACGGCGCAAGCTGGGCCTATTATGGCGACCCCTCGACATGCACCTATGCAACAGGGGCTGTCGCCAACTCCGGCTCTCTGACGGTCGAGCTATATGTTCCGGCGACGCGCCTCGCGACTTTGTCTTACTGCTCGACATTCCGCCGCGAGCCGTTCGCGCAGGCCGATTGGCCGGACGTTCGCGTCAACGGCGTCGTTGTCGATCAGCCGGCGCTGGGTGGCCGCACGTCGTCGCCGTGGGAAGCCCGCTCGGTTGATATCAGCGCCTTTGCCGGCCAGCTCGTGACGTTGGAATGGTATTTCAACACGATTGACGGCTCTGATAACAACTACAAAGGCTGGCAGATTGACGACGTCAGCCTCGATGTCATCCAAGTGGCATGCCGCGCGCCGTCGCCGGTCATGGTCGGCGATATCAACGGCGACGGCTTGGTGGATGGCGCCGACCTCGGCGAGTTCATCCATGCACTCATGGATGCCTCGGAATTGCCCGAGCATGTCTGCCCCGGCGATTTCGACGGCAGCGGCGTGATTGACCTCGACGACGTGGAAGGCCTCGTCGCCGCCCTGCTCGATCAGCCGTAATCAAATCGGCGGACTGTTCGTCATCGTCAGTTGCCGCACATCGTATGTTCAATCACAAGGGGTCGCTCGTGAGACGGGCGACCCCTTTTTCGTTATCCTTTGAGACATCCTGAATTCCTAACAACCATCACGATGAGGTACGCCCATGTCGAATTCGCGAGCAGCAGCCGTCCTGATCTTCATATCCTTGTTTCTCGCGGCGTGCGGCGTTGTGCAGGCCGACGGCAACTGGCCGCAGTGGCGCGGGCCTGATCTTGCGGGACGCAGCGACGCCAAGGGCTTGCCAAACACCTGGAGCGAATCGGAAAACATCATCTGGAGAACGCCGCTGCCGTGCTGGGCCGGTTCGACGCCGGTCATCTGGGGAGACCATATCTTCCTGACCTCGCCCACCAAGGCCGGCGACGACGAAGCTGAAGGCGAGATCGGCCGCCGGCTGCGCTCGATGCCCGTCGGTGCGACCGGCCCCGGCGGCAAGGACGTACTGCTGCTGTGCATCGACAAGCGCGACGGTGCGATCCGCTGGAGCAAAAAGCTCAGCGGCGGCAATAAGTTCTATGCCAAGCACAACATGGCGTCGCCTTCGCCGGTGACGGACGGGCGGCACGTCTGGGCTGTTTCGGGCACGGGCACGGTGGCGGCCTACGACTTCGAAGGAAAGCGCGTCTGGTCGCGCGACTTGCAGGAAGAGTATGGTGAGTTCGGACTCTTCTGGGGCTATGCTTCTTCGCCGCTGCTTTACAAGGACAAGCTCATCGTCGAAGTGCTTAACGGCGCGACGAACGACAACCCTTCGTATGTTGTCGCGTTAGATAAGTTGACGGGGAAAAACATCTGGAAAGTCGAGCGAAAGACGGATGCCGTCGCCGAGTGCCCCGATGCCTACACTACGCCCACGGTCCTCAGCGAGAAGGGTCGCGATCTCATCATCGTCTCCGGCGCGGACTACGTCACGGCCCACGATCCGAAGACCGGCAAGGAAATCTGGCGCGCCGGAGGTTTGAACCCACAAAAGCAGAAGAACTATCGCATCTGCGGCTCGCCGACAGTCGTGAACGGTCTCGTCGTCGCGACGAGCCGCGAGCGGCCGATCATCGCCGTGAAGGGCGGCGGCAAGGGCGATGTCACCGAACACAAGACGGCGTGGACCTACGACGGCCGAAAAGGGCCGGACGTGCCCTCGGCCGCGACCGACGGAAAATACTTGTACCTCATCCACGACAACGGATTCGCCACCTGTCTCGATGCAAAGACCGGCCGTGAAATCTGGGGACCGGAGCGCATCGAGGCCGGCCCCTACAGCGCGTCGCCGCTCGTGGCCGACGGGCGCGTGTATATCACGAACGAAGACGCCGTGACGACAGTGCTCGCGGCCGGCCCGGAGTTCAAGCCGCTGCACGTAAACCGGCTGGAGGGCGGTTACACGCTATCATCGTTTGCGGTATCGGGCGATCGGCTCTTTCTACGGACGGCGTCGGCGCTCTATTGCATCGGCCAAGATTGAGCCGGCTTTTCGCACGGCGGATCGCGCGAGACCCAGTCGAGGAGCTGAATGTCCTCGGGCTTGGGAAAACTGGGGTTGTCGCTAAGCGCTTTCACGAGTTCATTGTTATATGTATCTCGTGCCACGATCTCGCCGGTGTGATCAATCGTGTATGTAACGCAATATGGACTTCCATCACTTGTCCTCAGTTTCCTAAAATAAGACAAGGCCTGAACATATTGCGACGGCGCCAGTACGCCTCGTAATGGCGCTGAAAGGTCATAACTGAAATGTCCGTGCTCCAGCGGGCAGAGGCCTTTATACCAATCCGGGATGTACTGTTCGGCTGTCCACGGATCTCCTTCGTAACGAGGCACATCTCCGGGCTTGTATGGATAGATCCAGCGATTCGAAATGTCTCCAAGTCTTGGGCTGATGGCAAAGATGACCGGAGGGTGCCAGCCGCCAAGATCAATCCCGTATTCGCCGTCATATATGTCGGATTTAGGGCCAGTTAAAACGAGCCGCTGGTAATCAGCCAGCCAATAAAATGAATGGACTATTCCATCAAGCCAGGCCTGAAAAAGCAAATCTCCATTCAAATTATAAATACGAATCACACTTTGGGAGTCTGGAAGATGAGTGAAGCAGGCCACAATCTCAGGCCCAGGGTTCTCTGCATCATTATAGATATCCGCCACCTGTGCATAACCCAGTTGGAAGTTCTCTGAATGATATGTGCGGTTTAGGTCGCTTGCTGGGCGAGGCCATGCCTTGTCTGGCATGTTATTGATGGTCGCCTGATCCACGGAGGCGGACCATAATAACTGTGTGGGATTGTGCGCGTCAAAGCAGCACAATTTCCCATGCCATTCTGGCTTCTCATGCTTATTGAATCCAATCAGCGCCAGACGCCTCCCCCCCAAAACGCTGGGCTGCTCAACCAGCTCTGCTAAACTGATTCCATTATACGGCGAATCCCATGTATGCAGCATGTTCCCAAAGGCTGCCTTGAGATCTGCGCGGTTTCCCAATCTTGAGGGACGTCCAGTCACCTCGTCAAATTGCGTGTCACTGTTTATAAAAATCAACTCGAATGGCCGTGAATAGCCCCCATAAACGGCCAGCATTGTGGCCATGACAATCACACCCGAAATCCCAATGCCGCCCAGCGCCGCCGTCAGCTTCGGATGTCGCATCATCCAACGCATCGCCCGCACCCATCGCGTGGCGGGGCGGGCCTCGATCGGCTCGCGGCGCAGATGATGGCGCACGTCGCGGCAGAGATCCGCCACGCGCGCGTAGCGCTCCTCGGGCTTCTTCATCAGCGCCTTGTCCACGATCGTCTGAAGATCGCCGCGAAGCCGCCGGTTCACATCCGCCAGCGGCTGGGGCGGCGTCTCGCGAATCGTGCGTATCGCCGTGTAGATGCTGATTTTCGATACGTCGTATGGCAACTTGCCGCACAACAGTTCATAGAGCATCACGCCGAGCGAATACACATCGCTGCGCACATCGAGCGCAAGCGGATCGGCGTCGCACTGCTCCGGACTCATGTACGACAGCGTGCCGATCAGCGTGCCCGCCTCCGTGACCCTCGTCGCGGTCGCCACGTCGGAATCAATCGACCGGGCCACGCCGAAGTCGATCACCTTCACGACGCCGTTATCGTCGACCAGCACATTCTGAGGCTTCAGATCGCGATGAATTACGCCGCGCCCGTGCCCATAGTCGACGGCCTCGCAGACCTGGCAGAACAACTCAAGCCGATCGGAGATCGACAGGTCATGCGCCGCGGCATAGTCCGTCAGCGTCTTCGCGCCATGGACGTACTCCATCGCGAAGTAGTGGATCGTGCCGCCCGGCCGCGCGACGTGAATTTCGCGCATGCCGGCCGCTGCTAAATCACGATTCGCGCTGCTGGCGCCGTCCGTCTCCGAAGTCGACGGATCCTCTCCCGCGGCCGGCGCTGTGCCCGCTTCGTAGACCTGCGCGATGTGCGGATGGTGCAACCGCGCGAGAATGGCCGTCTCCTGCTTGAAACGGCGCTCCGCATCGAGCGAACCCAGCCCGGCGCGAACAACCTTGAGCGCCACCTTGCGCCGGGGGTTGGCCTGTTCGGCCAGATAGACCGTGCCCATGCCGCCGCGCGCGATGACGCTGCGAACGGTGTAGGCGCCGATGCGACGACCGATGAGCAGGTCTTCAACATCGGGCTTAATCATCGCGTCAATATTCGGGTTTGGCGGGGGCGGCGCGAGAAAATCGTCGCCTGCGCGCTGGTTATTCTCCAGCAGAGACTCGACCTGGCGAATGAGCGCCGCATCGCCGGCACAGGACTCGCGGATGTACACCGCGCGCTGATCGGCGGAAATCTCCAGCGCGCCGGAGAAGACCGGCATGACGCGATGCCAGTCTATTTTCTTGTCGACCTGCGGTCTGCTGGTGTCCATGATTCCCGGCTTACCGAATCAGTGTGCTCTGCGAGTTTGGAATGCGGAATTTAGAATGGAAAATATAGAAAAGCGGAATCGACCATCGCTCAGGATCGAATTTTCCATTCTTGCATCATATTTCTCATTCTGCATTGCGCATTATCCATTTCCATAATTCTCAATCCGAACCGGTGTCATTCCCTTGACAGCCATGCATACAGCCAGCCCCTTGTCGCCTCCCAGTGGCTGTTGACCGTTCGCTTGCAAACGCCGAGAACCTCGGCCGTCTGATCGACCGTCAGCCCGAGGAAAAATCGATGCTTCACCACGGCCGCGCCATTCGGATTTTCCTTCTCAAGCTGCTCGAGCGCCTCGTCTAACGCGAGCAAATCCAGCCGATCGAAATTCAAAGCGCCCGCGTGCCTGACATCATCATCCGGGCTGAACTGATCGCTCAGCTCGCGGCGTCCGCGCGCCTCGACGGCCGAACCGTGGCGGTCGCGCTCGAAGTTATCGGCGCAAGCGGCGCACGGCACGCCATCGACACATGCGCAATTCTCCGCAGGCCGGCCGACTGCCGATTCCGCGGCATCGTGCCAATCTTCCGCGCGCGAAAGCCGCGACGACGGCCCCGGCGTTACAGGCCTGCGACCGCCGCGCTTGGCGGTACTATTCTTACGTGCGTCATCGACGAGGATCTGGCGCATCGCTTCGGCCGCCGCGCCGAAAAAATGTTTGCGAGATTCAAAGGAACCGTCGCTCTGGCCCATGAGCTTGAGGTAGGCCTCGTGAACGAGCGCGGTGGGTTGGAGAATGTGGCCGGGCTTTTCCTTCGAGATGTGCTTGTGCGCAAGTGCCCGTAGTTCCTGGTGGATACAGCTCCAAAGCGCCTCGCGCGCGGCGGCATCGCCGGCGCGAATGGCATGCAGACAGCGCGTCACCGTGTGCGCCGGCGTCTCATCGTGTGCCGACGAACCCCCCTGCGGCGGAGGGCCGCCCGTTAACGAATCTTTCATGTCCAATGACCCTGAACCTGCCCGAGGCTCTAATTAACTGCCCGAGACGCTTCAAACTTGCCCGATGCCGTCCGAACTCGCCCGATGGGCCGAAGCCCAGCCCACCGCCGAAGGCCGAAAACGGCGCCTCCGGCGACAACCCCATTCTGACCGAACGGCCTGCAAAAATCAACAACTTGAGATGATCAGAAAAAATCCCTGCGCCCGATCCGGCTCCTTTACGCATGTACAGGCGAGAGCCTGTGTCATGGGGTGGGCACAATCAAGCAGATTTTTCTGGTTTTGGATGGACAAGAAATCCGGATGAAGGTCAGTCCATTGGGCCGACCGATCTCAAAGGCCCCGGACTCCGGGGACTTCAACACATCGCCAGATAGGTAAAAAACGTCAGCAGCAGAATCTTCGCCCGCCTGCGAATCAGCTCGACGATAAAATCTGCGGCGTGGTGGATCATCGCTTTGGGTTCCGACTTCACCGCGCCGCCGCGAGACCCTTCGCGGACGCGGTGAGTTGTCGAAACACAAAAGCAAGCCCCGGACCGAGGCCCTCCGCCCGCACCTTCGATAACGCAACCACTGTAACCAGCTTATTGACAGCACGTTAAAAGCCTTCCCGCCCGCCCCGCCCGCCGACGCCCCCGGCCGAATATGACGCCACGTGGCGTCGACGCAACACCGGCGCTACGGCCTGTAACGCTGAAGGGCTTTGCGGTCGCTGAATCGACGACCGGCTCAGCACGTGTCAAGAGAACGAGTTGGCCAACCGAGTTCATGGACACAACTTGACCCCACGACAGATATGTGCGGACAATTGCTCGAAGACGAGTTCATCGACGGGCCGCCCATGATCATTCGCCCTCCCATCTCGGAATGCCCGCTCTGCGGCTACACGCTGGAGCCGCCGCACAGCGCGGGCCGGTGCCCCGAATGCGGCACGCGAATCGATCCGGACATGGTCGTGTTTCACCCCGTGAAAACCGGCCGACGACTGAAGCGCGGGATATTTGTCTTCGTCGTGGGCATCCATTTGCTATGCCCGATCATGGGCATCCTGGGGCAGTTTGTAACGAGCCTTGGCAGCAGCACGTTTATGGCCATTCTGGTCATCGCCGCACTTTGCGCGCTCATCGACTATGCATGGACCGGCAGAGGGCGGCACAAGGCCCTTATCGTGTCATTGGACGGACTGCTCATCATTCGAGACGCCAAGACCGTGCGTATCGGCTATGACTACATTCGCAAAATAGAACGGTACGATATGACTCCAACGCTAACCCTGGCGGGCGACAAGCGACCGTTTCAGCTTTTCGGTTTCTTTGATTCAAACGAAGAGTGGTTTGCATGCGCCGACATTCTCGACGCCCGCCGAAGCGGGACTACTGCGGATGTCGATGCCGTACTGACGGCACGTATCGGCCCCTCAACCGGGCGCGAGGCGGCGCCCGCGAAGCGGGGAGATTGGCACCCACTTCAATTGATAGGGATCACCGCAGTTGTTTTAGGATTCCTGCTTTCATCTGTCGCCGAACACGTATTCAGTCCGCCGATTGTCCGACCGATCCAGGCCGTCATGTTCATCGCCGTCTACACGGGCATCATCCTCCTGCTTGTCGGTTTATGGAAATCAGACAAGATGAAATGACAGGCGCGGACCATGCACCTTCATCGCTTCAGCGAATCAAGGCGACAATGCTGAACCGCCCCGCCTCACTTCTTCACCACCCGCGCCTTCGGCGGCTCCGGTTCTTCCTCCGGCGGCTCAAACTTCACGGCGCGCGGACTGTACAGCGGCTGACGCTGCAGCCAGAGCAGCCACGCCACGCCGGCCGCGAACGTCGCGATGCTGATGGCCTGCGAGATCGTGACGCCGCCGACATCGAGCGGATTGTCCTGCCGCACGGCCTCTTCGAAGATGCGCGAGATCGAGTAGATCATCAGGAACCAGCCGAGCACGATGCCGTGCCGCTTTCGATAATAAAAGATCGTCGAGAGCACCCATGAGATGAGAAACGCGTTGACGACCGCGTAGAGCTGCGTCGGATGCACCGGCTTCGAGCGATGGTGCATCGCGAGATCCGCCAACTGCGCGACTGACAGGCCGTAGGCGATGCACTGCCGCTCGACGAGGCCGATATCCGTGCCCGACAGGAAATCGCGCAGCTCGCGCGCGGCTTTTGTCTGCGTTTCGGTCAATTGACGGAGCATGGCCTGATCAACGCCGCTCTCGCGCGCCAGCTCCAGCTCAGTCCGAGCGGCGTCGATGACTCGCTCCAGCCGGGTGCGCGTCTGACCATTGTCCTTTTGAGCCGCGTCGATGTAATCGCGCGGGAGCGGATAGCTCAGACCGGAGCGCGTCGAATATACCAGTTCCTTCGGCAGCGTGAGCTGGCCGAACTCGTACTGCTGGCGCATGGCCGGGCTGCCATAGGGAAATCGCACGGCCCACGGCACGACGGCGCGCTCGGTGTGATCGTGCGGATCAACGCAGACGGCGCCCCAGCAGCAGCCGTTCAGAAAGCAGCCGACGCGCGTAATGGCCAGCCCCCACGCGAGCGATGGCGCGGTGATATCGAGATACCAGCGCATGGATACCTTGGCGACAAATCGCAGATAGATCATGCAGACGGGAATCACGAGAAGCGGGCCGCCCCAAAACTCAAGCCCGCCCGCGCGGATGTCGAAGATGGCGGCGACCGGATTCGGAAGCGGCGCGAAGCGCGTCTCCCAATAGTGGATGACATACATCGCCCGCGCGCCGGCCACGCCGAAGATCAGCGCGAGAAAGCCGATGTTGAGCACGATGTCCGGATCGGCCTGCGAGCGAAAGGCCCGCCGACACGCCAGCCAGATGCCTGAAAGAAAGGCGATCATCATCATAACGCCGTAGCTTTTGACATCGCCGAAGGACTGGAAGAAACCCGGCACCCAGTCGGGCATCGGGATGTTGAACATCGTCGGGTACATAAGGCTTCCTGTGTTTGTCGCGCCGCCGGTCGCGAGGACGCGCTCTGTGGCATTGCAACCGAGTCAGGCTGATTCGACAATCATGTTATCGATGAGCCGCGTTTTTCCGATTCTCACCGCCCCCGCCAGCAGCAAGCGCCCCGTCGGTCGCTCGACCGGCTCAAGCGTATCGGCGTCAACCACGACGACATAGTCCAAGGAGAAGGCGCCGCCGCCTGCGCCGCCGACGCGCTTCACTTCCTGCTCGATCTCCAATCGCACCGCGCGAGCGTCCGTCGCGCCCGCGAGAAGCCGATCGCGACCGAGCGACAGGCCGCGATAGAGGCACAGTGCGCGGCCTCGCTCTTCGGTCGTCAGATACGCATTTCGACTCGACATCGCCAGACCGTCTGGATCGCGGACGATCGGGCAGACGACGACACGAACGGGAAAGCGCAAGTCTTCGACCATTCGCCGAATAATGAGCGCCTGCTGGGCGTCTTTCTGACCAAAATAGGCCGCATCCGGCAGGGCAATGTTCAGCAGCTTGGCGACGACCGTGCAAACGCCCTCAAAGTGGCCCGGCCGCGCGATACCGCACATGGTTTGCGCGAGCTTGCCCGGCTGTATTCGCGTCTGTTCGCTCGGCGGGTACATCTCCGCATCGTTCGGCGCGAAAACAAGCTGCGCGCCGGCCCGCAAGCAGGCCTCAGCGTCAGCTGCGAGCGTACGCGGATACGCCGTGAAATCCTCTCCGGGACCGAACTGAGTCGGATTTACATAAACGCTGACGACGACGTAGTTTCCGTCGTTACGCGCCGCCTCGATCAGGCTGACGTGGCCGGCATGAAGCGCGCCCATCGTCGGCACAAGCCCGATGGTGCGGCCATCCGAGCGGGCGCGGCGGACGGCCTCGCGCACATCGGAGATGGAATGCATAACGTGAGACGCGGTCGTCGCTTGGGAAGCTCCATGAGACATCGCCTGTTGCCCGGACTTGGTCATCGCAACGTGTTTTACTCGCAAGCGGTCGGGCGCTCCAGCGTTGTGAATCTCGCTTGAAGCTCGAATGCTCAACGGCAGTAAGTACATCGCTTCATGCCGCGCGACTTAACGGTGACGCGGCTGAAAGGGTGCGGATTGTATAGGTAAGGATCAGCCGCGCGGAATTCGTATATTGGGTAATGACGTAGATCAACACGCACAACCGAGACCCACGGAGCGCATCGCCATGAATCATCACCACAGCAACATCGGATTGGCCTCCAAGAGTACTGGGCGGACGGCGAGCGGATCGCATGGCATTGGCGCGGCGATTCATTCGGATTCGTCGCACAACGAAAGTGCGGGGGATCATCGCGCCGTGATGAACTGGCTCATGGCCTGTCAGGAGGAGGCCATCCTTCATTTCTTCGGCGTATGATCGCGTACGGTTCGCGGCTTACTCGGCAGGCCTCAACGCGGCGACCAACTCGCGATGCAACGCCGGTCCGCAGCTCGTCAGCAGGCCTCCGCTGAAGACGACATTCTCGCGCCGGCCATCCATGCCGGTCGCAATACCGCCGGCCTCTTCGATGCACGGCACCAGCGCGGCGATATCCCACGGCTGCATCACCATATCGATGGCCGCGTGAATTCGGCCGCGGCAAACCAGCGCGTGCTGAAGGCAGTCGCCGCAAAAGCGCAGCTTCTTCGCACGGCGAATCGCTTCGCTGAGTCGATAACGCGGCGTGGCAGTTTCTCCGCCGAGATCCGTCGCATGCACGCCGGACGCGGACACGAGCGCATCTTCCAATGCGGCGCACGGCGCGACACGAACGCGCTGCGGCAATTCACTCGGACACGCGCGAAACCAGCATCCGCCGCCCGTCGCCGAATACACCGACTCGCCCAGTGCCGGCATATGGACCACCCCGACGACCGGCTCACCTTCGACCAGAAGACCGATCAATGTGCCGAAGGCCTGTATGCCCCATGTGAATGATGTCGTGCCGTCGATGGGATCGATGATCCAGAGCGGCCGACCGTCGCGCTTCGTCGATTCACCATACTCCTCGCCGAGAATGCCGTGGTCG
>CAZRFP010000008.1:0-25226 GCA_964599535.1 uncultured Planctomycetaceae bacterium | reverse complement strand
CCGTCGATCGGATCGATCACCCAGACCGAGTCCGCATCGAGTTTGATGCCGCCGAGTTCCTCGCCGAGAATGCCGTGGTCGGGATAGGCCGCCTCGATCATGCCGCGGATGATGCGCTCCGCTTCGCGATCGGCGATCGTGACTTCGGAGCCGTCGGGCTTGAAGTCTACTTCGCAGCGGCGAAAATGTGACATAATGACGTCACCGGCCGCGGCGGCGGCCTTCAGGGCGAATTCAAGGCAGGCCTTCAATTGTTGAGTGTCCATCGCCAGCAATCTAAGGCGCGAAGCCCGAAACCGGAAGCGTATCGCAATTCGCGCCGCAAATTCACGGCTGCGCAATCAGAGCGGCAAGATCAGTGCCGGGAAATTCGCGCTCCACGATGAGCACCATGTCCGTCTGGGAGCGGTGACGCTCCGCGCGCAGTACTTTGAGAAGGTGGTAACTCTCCTCGCAGCGAATGATTCCCGCGGATGCATTGATAAGCATGATAAAATGAACGGCTCGATTCACGCCGAACCATCGGATAAGATGCCGCCCGGGGTGCATGTCGGCGTCGGCGCTATATTCGCGTATCGACTTACGACCCAGCGACGACGCAACCGATAGGCTGTACCGAATTCGTATGTTGGAATACTCGATCTGCATCTGAAACAACCGCTTTCACGCCTCAAGCAACCCACGTGGACACACCATGACATCCATCCGTGCCCGATTCGCTCCCTCCCCTACCGGCTACCTTCATGTCGGCGGCGCGCGTACGGCGCTGTTTAACTGGCTGTTCTGCCGGAGGCACGGCGGAACCTTCATCCTGCGCATCGAAGACACCGACATCCAGCGCAACATCGAAGGCGCCGATCAAAAGCTGCGCGACGATCTGCGCTGGCTCGGCATCAACTGGGACGAAGGACCGGACACCGGTGGTGCGTTCGGCCCGTACAATCAGAGCGAGCGGCTCGATCTCTACAAGGCCGCCGAACGGGCGCTGCTTGAAAGCGGCCGGGCCTATTATGCCTTCGACACGGCGGAAGAATTGGACGCGCTGCGCCGCGAAGCCGTCGCGCGAAAGGAGAGCTTCCGCTATCCTCGGCCGGCGCAATTCCCCAGCGATGACGATGCCGAAAAGGCCCGCGCACAAGGCCGACCCGTCGTCGTGCGCTTTGCCGCGCCGGATGAGCCTATCACCATACATGACGCCATTCTCGGCGATGTGACGTTCGGCGCGGGCGAAGTGGAAGACCTCGTGATCGTGAAGTCCAACGGCTGGCCGACGTATCACTTTGCCGTGGTGGTTGACGACCAGCACATGCGCGTCTCGCACGTGCTGCGCGCGCAGGAGCATCTGATGAACACGCCGAAGCACGTGTTCATGCAGCGGGCGCTCGGCTACGCGACGCCGATTTACGCCCATCTGCCGCTGGTATTCAACATCGACGGCACAAAAATGAGCAAGCGCGACAAGCACAAAGTCGTGCGCGCGGCCGTCAAGGAGCGGCTGAAAAGCAAGGCATGGACGAAGGAAGATGCCGCCGAGATGGCATCGGCTGATCCCGCCGCGTTTGATCGCTGGCTCGACAAGGCCGACGCGGAACTCGACGCCGACCGTCTGGCGAGGCTGGCCGATGCCGCCGGCGCGGTCATTCCCGAAATTGACGTGCATGACTTTCGCGTTTCGGGCTATTTGCCGGAGGCGCTGCTGAATTTCGTCGCCCTGATCGGCTGGTCGCCCGGCGACGACCGAGAGCGGCTCACGATCGACGAGATGATCGCCGCGTTTTCGCTCGAACGCATCGGCAAAACGGCCGGCCGTTTCGATCGCGAGAAGCTGCTCGCCATGAACACGGACTATTGCGCGAGCGCGACGCCGCAGCGGCTGCTGGCCGCGTTTCGCGATTGGTCCGCCGCGAGTGGTTCATCGCTGGCGGCGCTGGATGACGCAACGGCGGCACGCGCGCTGGCGGCCTGCAAGGGAATGCGCACGCTCCGCGACGTGGAGTTAAAAGCCGGCATACTCTTCGCGCCGGATGATGCCGTACAGTATGACGCGGCCGCGGTGAAGAAAGTTCTTGAGAAAAAGGATGGCGCCGGATACGCCATGCTGGAGCGGCTATTGCCGGAGTTCGAGTCGCTCGAACTGTGGGCGGCGGAGTCTGTCGATGCGTTGATTCAACGCACATGCGAGTTGTCAGGCGCGGGCATGGGCGATGTCGCGCAGCCTATAAGAGTCGCGGTCGCCGGTCGGCCGGTCAGTCCGGCGATCGGGGAAACACTGTCGCTGTTGGGCAAAACGAAAACGCTGAGTCGAATTCGGCGGTGCCTGTCGATGCGGAGCTGAAGAAGGGCGGCGCGAGCGTAGTGATTGGTTGTGGCGCCGGCGCCAAGCCGGTGCGTGCATGATTTGCAATTGAATGCAATGCGTGAATATTTTGAGTTTTGCTCAATGGAACGCCACGGCTCCCATACGGTCGCGGCTTGGATTACGCGGCTCTGATTGGGTTCCACTGATCTCGCAGTTCAAGATGCGCGGCCCGGGATGGGCGCGCCTTATTATGATATTCGCGCGCCGCCAAGCCGTGACGGATTGACAAGCCCGCGCAAGTCGCCGCTGTTCATAATGCGAATGTCGGCCACGCCGTATTTCATCATGGCGAGGCGCGTCAATCCGAGACCGAAGGCGAAGCCGGTGTATTCGTGCGGGTCGATGCCGCCGTGGCGGAGCACGTTGGGATGCACCATGCCGCACGGCAAAATCTCCACCCAGCCGCTGCGCTTGCAGGTGGCACAGGGCGCGCCGGCCGGATTGACCGCCGTGCCGTCGCAAATCGCACACGACATGTCCAACTCGAAGCCTGGCTCGACGAACGGAAAGAACCCGGGCCGCAGGCGAACCTTTACATCGCGATGAAACACCTCGCGCAAGAGCAGCTTCATAAACGCGATCAGGTGCGAAATCGATATGTCCTTGTCGATCAGCAAACCTTCAAGCTGATGAAACGTATTCTCGTGTGATGCGTCGATCGCCTCGTAACGAAAGCAGCGGCCGGGCGCGATGACGCGAATGGGCGGTCCGAAGCGCTTCATGGCGCGAACCTGGCACGGACTGGTGTGCGTGCGCAGCAGCCAGCCGTTCGTCAGCCAGAATGTGTCCTGCGAATCGCGCGCGGGATGAGTATCGGGAATGTTGAGCGCCTCGAAGTTGTAAAACTCAGTCTCCATCTCCGGGCCGCCGACCACGGCGAAACCCAGACCCGTAAAAACACGCTCAACTTCGCGCTGCACCGAGGTCACGGGATGCAGCGAACCGCGCTGAACCAGCGGCGGCGGCAGCGTCGGATCGAATGCGGCAGCCTTATTTCGCGCCGCGGAAACCTCCATGTCGCGCAGGCGCGATTGAGCCGTCGCGAACGCCGCTTCCACCACCTTCTTAGTCTGATTGATAGCCTGACCGGCCGGGCCGCGCTCTTCAGGCGAGAAGGACTTGATTTGCTTCAGCGCGTCGGCGAGCGGGCCTTTCAGAATGGCGGATTCGGCCGATCGCAGCGCGTCGACCGTGGCGGCCCGCTGAATGGCGGTCTCGGCATCGGCGGCCGCCCGGGCGAGTATTTCGTGAAGCTGAATGAGGTCCATGCGATCCCTCTCTGCAAGTACATGATTCGGACGAGAGATAGATAACGCCTGTCTCTCGTCAGGACAAGTGCATCAGAGCGGCAGCCATCGACCGCGGTCGGATACGAGGTGCCTTGGGCATCGCGCGGTGGTGCGCGAGGCGTTCTTTTCGGCGGCGCCAAAAATAATCTCGGATTCAGTTGACTTCCTCCCGCCGCGCCTTATATTTGCATAGTGACGCATATGAGCAAACGAATACGAGAATCCCGGACAGCCTGCTGCACGGCGGATCACCTGATGAACCCGAAGTTCTTCAAGGCCCTCGGCGATCCGAACCGAATCGCCATTCTCGCCCGGCTGGCCGGTTGTGGCCGGCCCTGCACCGTGACGGAGCTGAACGCCTGCTGCCCCGTTGATTTCTCGGTGGTTTCGCGACATCTGGCGCTGCTGCGCGAGGCGGGCATTCTCGAGGCCGAGCGTCGCGGGAAAGAGGTTTATTACAGCGTGCGCTTCGATCATGTCGCGGCCACGCTGCGCGCCATCGCCGATGCGATCGAGGCGTGCTGTCCCGCACCGGCTGCAACGACCCATTGCCGCGCGATGCCTATGCAAGTGCCGAGCGCAACGAAGCCCCAAAAGACCCGCAGGCGATCGCCGGCGCGACCCCACAAGTCAGAAAGGAAAACACGAACATGAGATCCCAATCAGACATTCGCGAAATGGTGTCGCAGACCTACGCCCGAGCCGTTGGGCAGCCGGGCACGGGTTGCTGCGGCGGCGCGACTTCTTGCGGTGGAACGCAGAAAGGCGTTCTCGCCAAGATGGCGGGCTACGAAGCCGCGGACCTGGAGGCGCTGCCGAGCGACGCCGTCGTTAATTCGTTCGGTTGCGGCAATCCGCTGGCGTTTGGGGACGTGCAGCCGGGGCAGACGGTGCTCGACCTGGGCAGCGGCGCGGGAATCGATCTGATCATCGCGGCTCGAAAGGTCGGCCCGACCGGCCGCGTGGTCGGCGTGGACATGACCGACGCCATGATCGAGCGGTCTCGGCTGAATATCGCGGCGGCCGGTTTGTCCAACGTCGAGATTCGCAAGGGGATCATCGAAGAAATGCCGGTGGATTCGGCGTCTGTCGATTGGGTCATTTCGAACTGTGTCATTAATCTGTCACCCGAGAAGGACCGCGTGTTCGCCGAGATCGCGCGCGTGCTCAAGCCCGGCGGTCGAATGCGCGTGTCGGATATTGTCGCGAAGGACTTGCCTGAAGCGATCCGCGCGAGCGCGGCGCTGTATGGGAGCTGCGTCGCGGGCGCGATCAGCGAGGAAGCGTACATCGCGGGGCTACAGGCGGCGGGGCTGACGGATGTATCGGTGAGTGAGCGCGTTGTTTACGACGCGTCGCAGCTTGAGGCGCTGGCGGCATCGGAATTCGGCGCGAGCGCCGAGGCGAAACAGCTCGCAGAAACGGCGGCAGGGAAAGTGTGGAGCGCGATCATCCTGGCGCGGAAGCCGGATTGACGTGGCACTGCTCGGATTGTGAACCATGATGTTAAAGTGACGAAGCGGCCGTTTTCGCTTCGCATTTACGAGACGCACCAACACGATCCTACATGCCTGGAGACGACACAAACGTGCAAGACAGAATCGCGAAGAAACTCTCGCTACTTGACCGGTACCTGACGCTCTGGATCTTCCTCGCCATGGCGTTCGGCGTCGGCGCGGGGTATTTCTTTCAATCAAGTATTGAACGGTTCAATACGGCGCTGACGGTGGGCGACCATACCAATCTGCTCATCGCATTCGGACTGATACTCATGATGTATCCGCCGCTGGCGAAAGTGAAATACGAACTGATGCCCAGGGTCTTCGCCGATGTGAAGATTCTCGCGCTTTCGCTCGTGCAGAACTGGATCGTCGGTCCGGTGCTGATGTTTGTGCTGGCCGTCGGCTTTTTCGGTTTTGTCGCGCCGGCGCTGTTCGGGCCGGATGAACGCTGGGCGATGTATATGATCGGCCTGATTCTGGTCGGCATCGCCCGGTGCATCGCGATGGTGCTCGTGTGGAATCAACTGGCCAGGGGCAGCAGTGAATACGCCGCGGGGCTGGTCGCGCTTAACAGCGTGTTTCAGATTCTCACCTTCGGCGTGTACGCCTGGGTATTCGTCACCATCCTGCCGCCGCTGTTCGGCATGACGGGCACGCTGGTCGAAGTGACCATCGGCGAAATCTTCGCCAGCGTGATGATTTATCTCGGCATTCCCTTCGCGGCGGGCATTCTCAGCCGGGTTGTTCTTCTTCCGATGAAGGGCGCCAAGTGGTACGATCGCGTGTTTGTCCCGAAGATATCGCCGATCACGCTTGTTGCGCTGCTGTTTACCATCGTGGTGATGTTCTCGACGCAAGGCGAGCGGATTGTCCATCAACCGCTCGATGTGCTGTGGATCGCCATACCGCTCAGCGCATATTTCGCTTTCATGTTTCTGGCGAGCTTCTACATGGCGCGGAAGATCGGCACAGACTATGCACGCGCTGCCACCCTGGCGTTCACGGCATCGGGCAACAATTTCGAATTGGCGATCGCGGTGGCGATTGCGGTCTTCGGCATCGCCTCGCCGATCGCCTTCGCGACCGTGGTCGGCCCGCTGGTCGAGGTGCCGGTCCTCATCGGCCTGGTCCATGTGAGCCTCTACTTCATGCGTCGTTACTACGGCGGGGTAGAAACCGCAGACGAGGTTTCACACGAAAGTCAGAGCATGCGTATCGAAGCATGTCCGGAGCCGAAGCCCGGCTGCTGCGAAAATTGGCGCGAGTTCGTCGCAAATCAAGGCCATTCGACCGGAGGCGCCAGCGCGTGAAAAAACGCGTTCTCATTCTCTGCACGGGCAATTCCTGCCGCTCGCAAATGGCCGAGGGCATCTGGAGAGCGCTCGGCGGTACGGACTGGGAAAGCTGCTCGGCCGGCTCAAACCCGGCGGGTTATGTGCATCCGTTGGCGCTGCGGGTGCTTGGCGAAGCGGGCATCGATCTGCCCGACGCGCGCAGCAAGCATGTAAGTGAATTTCAGAATCAGCGCTTCGACATGATCGTCACGGTCTGCGACAGCGCGAAGGAATCCTGCCCGGTGCTGCCGGGCGCTGGTCGAACAGTGCATTGGCCGTTCGACGACCCCGCGCATACTACGGGCACGGAGGCCGAACGCCTCGTCGCCTTTCGCCGCGTGCGCGACGAGATTAAAGCGAAGATCGAGGCTTTTCTTCAGACATGTGCGTAGAGCGAGTTCGCACTACATGCGCGGCCGCATCATCGAGCATCGCATTCGCCCATTCACGCGAACATCACGCCGGCCGCTTCTTTTCCATGATCAGCTTTTCGTACAGCATTCCCGCAATCACGCCGCCGGCGATCGGGCCGGCCCAGTAGACCCATTGTTGGGCCCAGAAGGTGTCGAGGTTGCCGGTTAGCGCGGCCACGACGCCGGTGCCGAAGCAGCGCGCCGGATTCAGCGCCGCGCCGGTCAGCGGGCCGCCGACAAAGATGCACGCGGCCACTGTCAGACCGATGCCCCAGCCGCCGATCTTCGGGGCACGCGGATCGACGGCCGTGCCGAAGACGGCATAGATCAGCAGAAACGTCATCAGAATTTCGATGATCGCGGCGACCGGTGCGGACAATTTGTCTTCGTTGAAGTTTGGCGTTCCCAAGGCAGCCGCTTCGACGACCGGCTGCCCACTCGCGGTCGACATGCCGTTGAAGATAAAGTACACGAACACGCCGGCGATGACTCCGCCGACAAGCTGAGCGATGATATACTGAACAGCACTCAGAAAGTCGATTCGTTTCGTCACGAGCAATGCGCATGTGACGGCCGGATTGAGATGCCCGCCGGAAACGTTCATTGCGGCCGAAACGCCGATGGAGAGGATCAAACCGTGTGCCGCGGCGACACCGATCAGTCCGGCGTATCCGGCGCCTTCATGAGTTGCCATGCAAATGGCACCGGCACCGACGAAGCAGAGTGCAAATGTTCCGACGGCCTCGGCAGTCAATTTCGATATGCTGAACATGGCGGTATCACCCTTTGCTGAACTAGAACCGGCTCTATTCGACCACACGGGGTCGAATCGCTCATCCACTTGCCTACTTCAATGGGCTCGCTAGACAAAAGTTTGATCGAATTAAGAAGCTGAACAACGCTCGGATTCGCCGCGCCGCCAGCCCATAACGCGCCGAAATCTAGGCAGGAGCGGTAGTTCCGTCAAGGGAATTCTGTAGGCCTGCACCATGCAAAAACCTAGGATACATGGGTGGACATCGATTCTAAACGATATAAAATACCAACCAATATGGAATCGCATTCGGAACGCATTTCAGAACGAATTCGCCTTTTTGAAGCGCGATGTCGGGAACGGGGCCTCGCGTTGACGGTTCAGCGCCGCGTTGTGCTCGAGGTCGTTCTCTCCAGGGAGGACCATCCCACTGCGGACCAGATTTTCGACGACGTCCGGCGGCGCATTCCGGATGTCTCGCGAACGACGGTCTATCGCGTGCTCGATACGCTTGTTCAAATCGGCGTGATCGGCAAACCGACCCGGCTGGGGTCGGCCGCTCGCTACGAACCGAACATCCATCGACACCACCATCTCGTATGCATGGAGTGCGGCAAGGTGATGGATATCGAGGATGACGGCGCGAGTCTGGAGTCCGGCGCGCTGCTGGCTCGACCGCCGCACGGATTTGAAGTGGTTGATTATTCCATTCATTTTCACGGCGTCTGCGAAAGCTGCCGAGAGCGGCAGGATTCAGTCCAGGAGCCGGCGTGAACAATACGGCAGGAGACAAGAATGAATCGTTTGAAGAAATACCGACTGAGTTTTGCATGCATTAGTGCCGTGGCACTCGCGGCCGCACCATGGCTGTTGGCGGATGAACCACGTGAGCAATCGGCGAAAAGCCCAGCCTGCTGCGCGGCCAAAGCGACCGAACCCACGACTACGCCGACGGACGCCGACAACAGCGGCGGATTGTCAGTTCAATACGTGGCGATGGCCCACAATCAACCGGCCTCGTCGCGTCGCCAGCGCGCCCGAGCCATGCCCAACTACAAAGTCACCCCCGTGGATAAGGGCGGCGCGATTGAGGGCGTCATTCGATTTGAAGGTGACCGACCCGAAGATCGAAAGCTGCAGATCGTCAAGGATCATGAGACGTGCGAGAAAGGACCATCCACGCGGGCGCGCATCCGAACTGACGACAAGCAGAACGTAGCCGACGCCGTCGTTTACCTCTTCGACATTCGCGAAGGGCGCGACTTCGCAAAACGCGAAAAGCCGCCTCAGATCGACCAGCGCAATTGCAATTTCGAGCCGCACGTGATGGCCGTCAAAGCGGGCGAGGACGTTGAGATTCTCAACAGCGATCCCGTGGCGCATAACATCAACGCGTCGCAGCGCATCTATACCCTGTTCAACATCCTTCAGCCCCAGAAGGACATGAAGGCCACGCAGAAATTCGATCGCCCCGGCCTCGTGAGCATTCGCTGCAACGTTCACGACTGGATGGAGGCGTGGGTGTGGGTCTTTCGACACCCCTATCACCAGGTGACCGGCGACGACGGCGCATTCAAGCTGACGGACATTCCGCCGGGAACGTATCAACTCGCCGTCTGGCAGGAAACGCTCGGCGAGACTTTCCATGATGTGGAAGTCAAGGCCGGCGAAACGACAAAGCTCGACATCATTCTCAAGAGCGAGAAGTAATCCATTCAACTTGAAAAACAGGAAATTTCAAAAGGAGTGACACCATCCATGAAAGTGCATCACCTGAATGCGGCGTGTCGTACCATCGTGCCGGCGCTGATTTGCGCCATGACCGCCGCGGCCGTCGCACAGTCTCCCAGAACTGAAAAAAAGCTCGAACCGCTGCCGCCGGTCGCGATTCCCGCTGACAACCCCATGACACCTGAAAAAATCGAACTCGGCAAGATGCTCTACTTCGATCCGCGCCTGGCCGGCGACAGCAGCCTGTCCTGCGCCAAGTGCCACGATCCGGAGAAGGGTTTCTCAAACGGCCTGCAGATGTCCGACGCCTATCCGGGCACCAAACACTGGCGTCACGTGCCGACCGTGCTCAACTCGGCCTATCTCAAGCAGCTCTTCTGGGACGGCCGCGCCAACACGCTCGAAGATCAGGCCATCGGCCCGATCGCCGCGCCGATCGAGATGAACCAGAACTATACGCATCTTGTTGAGAAGCTGAGCAACATCCCCGAATACCGCCAGCGCTTCAAAAAGGTGTTCAACAGCGATGTAAACATGGATAACCTCGCCAAGGCCATCGCCGCATTCGAGCGGACCATCGTCTCGCAGTCCGGCCCGGTCGATAAGTTCCTCAAGGGCGACAAGAACGCCCTTACGGCATCGCAGAAGCGCGGTATGGACCTCTTCACCGGCAAGGCAAATTGCATCGCCTGCCACCACGGTCCGCTCTTGACCGATCACGATTTCCACACGACGGGCGTACCCGAGATCGAGCCGCTCAAAACGGAGTCCGACCGAATCGCCACGCGCCACTTCTTCGCGACCGACCAGAAGTACCCGAACCCGCGCACGGTCGAGGCCGACTACGGCCGCGAGTTGATCACCAAGAGCCAGTCCGACCGCGGCAAGTTCAAAACGCCGTCACTGCGCGAACTGCGATGGACGGCTCCGTATATGCACAACGGCGCGCTGGAGACCATCGAAGACGTCGTCGAGTTCTACATGAAAGGCGGCGGCGAACATCCGAACAAAGACCCGCTGCTCAAGCCGTTCGAGCTGACCGATCAGGAGTTGGACGATCTGGTCGCCTTTCTCGAAGCGCTGTCATCTGAAAAACTTCCGGCCGTCGAAGCGCCAAGGGAACTGCCGAAGAAGGCCGACGGCTCGTTGTAAGAAGCCCTAATTGTCTCGCCGCGCATCGTGTCGCGGCGACGGTCCGCCTTCTGAATTCGGGCGGATCATCATTTGTTGCTTGTATTAAGGAGTCCGCGAATGATGAAAAAAACCGGTACGACAAAACTCGCCGCATTCGTCATCGCCGTCGGCCTCACATGCACGGCATGGGTCTTGACCTCCGTTACTCACGCAAATGATGATCCGCCGAACAGCTTCGCGCCCGTTCAGGTCAGCGAACGGTTCGACGATGTGAAGGCGCGAATGACACAGGCCAAGCCGGAGATTCAGAAGCGCCACCAGGCCTTGCTGGATGAACGCTACGATCTGGCCGATCGCCCGGTGGCCGGCGCAGCCATGTCGCGCGGCAAGCCGGTTCAGGGCGGCGTTCGCGTCAAGCTTCCTCCGAACACAACCTGGGAATCGCTCGCGGAGATGTCTCCCGCGGACATTCGCGCCAAAAACCTGTGGCCCAGGGGCTTTCTGCCGCTGCCGCATCCGAACCATCCCGAAGGCGGAATGCTGTTTCCGCAGCACCACATTGACGAGATCAACAAGCAGGAAGGCCGCGACCTGACGCGCTTCGATCTCGACTTCGACCTGCCGGCGCACCTGCTGCCGGATTTTCCGCCGGCGATCTTCCTGACGACGCGCCCGGACCTCGGCGATGTTTCGAAGGGACAGCTTGTCACGATCATGAATCACTTTGAGTTGTTCAACGGGCTATTGAACCCCAAGCAACTCGAAGGACTCCGGCTTCTCGTTACACCCTTTCCGCAGCAGCAGTTCAACCAGACCAACGACCGCCGCTCCGCGATGCCCCATCGCGGCGTGGCGTGCTTTGATTGCCACGTGAATGGGCACACCAACGCCGCGACGCACCTGGTGGGCGACATCCGCCCCCAGGAGTTTCGCCATCGCATCGATACGCCCAGTCTTCGCGGCGTAAACGTGCAGCGTCTCTTCGGGTCGCAGCGGGCGCTCAAGTCCGTCGAGGACTTCACGGAATTTGAACAGCGCGCGGCCTATTTTGATGGTGACCCGGTCATCGCGGCCAAGAAAGGTGTAAACGTCCTTGATCGCGGCAGCCAGGTTCATGCCATGGCCGAGTTTCAGGCGTTGCTCGACTTCCCGCCCGCCCCGAAGCTCGATGTCTTCGGCAAGCTCGATCCGACCAAAGCAACGGATGCCGAGTTGCGCGGTCAGGAGTTGTTCTTCGGAAAGGCGCAGTGCTCGGTCTGCCATCCGGCCCCCTACTACACCGACGGACTGATGCACAATCTGAAGACCGAGCGATTTTTCGAATCGAAGACCATTTTCGGTCGCACGGCATCGGCGGACGGACCGATCAAGACATTCCCGCTGCGAGGCATCAAGGACTCGCCACCTTATTTGCACGACGACCGGCTGCTGACACTGGATGACACGGTGGAGTTTTTCAACCTGGTGCTGGGTCTGAAGCTGACCGCCGAGGAAAAGCGGGACCTCGTGTCGTTTATGCTTGCGCTCTAGGGGTGCGACGCAGGCACGCGGATTGCTAATCCATACTATTGCAAGGCGTACATTCGCGTACGACCACCGACGATGCATGGCTGCTAATTCAATCGCATCCGGCGCGTCGAGAACATTCTACAATCGAAGGGGAGCGGCGCATCATGAGCCACGGCGGCGATCAATTCGAGCGTCACTTTGAACGCAGGCGCGAGGAATCCGAGCGCATACGCAAAGGCCTTCCCGGCGCGGATGATGAACCCCTTCCGCCGCCGGTCGAGACCATCCGCAAGGAGGCGGTCGAAATCGGCAGAAACGACCCTTGTCCTTGCGGCAGCGGCAAGAAGTACAAGCAATGCTGCCTTGGCAAGCCCGACAAGAAGTGAACGGCTTCGGCAGGGCAATCGCGCGTTTCACAGGCCGCAAGGTCGTTGCGAGAACTCCGGGGCCGTCTATGATGGACGGCTTATGCCTCGATGGGTCTTGAACGTCCTCTACGGCTTTGCGGGCCTGCTCTATCTGCCCGTGCTGCTCTATCAAATGATCTTTCTAAAGAAGAATCGGCGCGGCTGGCGCGAGCGATTTGGCGGCGTGCCGTTTCGGCCGGGCGAAGGACCGTGCATCTGGATTCACGCCGTCTCACTGGGCGAAGTCAACGCGACCAAGAGCCTTGTCAGCGAGATTCATGAAACACTGCCGGAGTTTGACGTCGTGATCTCCGCGACGACCGACACCGGCTACGCCGCCGCTCGCAAGCTCTATCCCGAAAAGCTCGTCTTTCGATATCCGCTCGATTTCTCCTTTGTCGTCGAGCGCGTGTTTCATCGCATTCGGCCGAATGCCATCATCCTCATGGAACTGGAAGTCTGGCCGAACCTGATCACGCTGGCGTCGGAGCGCGGGATTCCGATCGGCATCGCCAATGGGCGCGTGACCGAGGAAAAGTCGATGCGGCGGTTCTCGCGACCGATCATCCGTGATGTCGCGCGCGGAATGTTTTCGCGAATCTCCTGGGCTGCCGTCCAAAACGAGGTCTATGAGGCTCGCTTCAAGGCGCTCGGCGTGCCGGCCGATCGCATTCGCATCACAGGCTCCATGAAGTACGACACGGCGACCGTGGCGGAAAACGCCGGCGGATCCAGCGAACTGGCCGTGGCGATGGGCATCGACCGCAATTCACCACTCATCGTGGCCGGCTCGACCGGTCCGGGCGAGGAGGACCTTCTCCTACGCGCTTACACGCGACTGCGGCTGGAAATACCGAAGATTCAATTGGCGATCATTCCGCGCAAGCCCGAGCGTTTCAACGAAGTCGCACGGGCGCTGGAAACGCGCGGCCACGCAGTCAAGCGGCGCAGCCGACATCTCGATCCCGGCGGTCCGGACCCGGATGTCATCGTGCCGACCGACGTCTCAAATGCCGCCGGCCATCTGAGCCGCGACCGATCGACGATCTTCCTCGGCGACACGATGGGCGAACTGCGAAAGTTCTATTCGCTGGCGGATGTTGTCTTCGTCGGCCGCACGCTCGTGCCGCTGGGCGGGAGCGATCTCATGGAGGTGGCCGGCCTTGGCAAGCCGATGTGCTTCGGTCCGCACGTCGAGAACTTCGCGGAAGTGGCGGAGCGGCTGCTCTCGGAGCGCGCGGCGATTCAAATCGCCAAGGACGATGATCTGGTTCCGGCCCTGCGCGGACTGCTTCAGGACCGCGCGACGGCCGAATCCATGGGTGAGCGCGCGCGAAACGTGGTCCTGCAAAACCGCGGCGCGACGCGCCGGACAGTCGACATGCTCTGCCGCGTGCTCGGGCAATATGCGGAGGCGATTCATGAGGACGAGATCGTCGCATGATTTCGCGTACGCGCGTGCAGCAAGATTGACCGATCCCCTCTCGCCGCGCGAGGTCCATTCACCCATCCGGCCCTGATGCGTCAGCGACAGGATCAACACCTACCGCGCGAAGTGCCCCCGCTTCTTGACGGGCGCGGCTCTGACTTGGCGGCTCCGATTCGAGGCCATCGAGATTTTCCCGCGCGGGTCGGCACGTCGTGATGTTGCGGCCTTTGCGTTTCACGGACCCACCAGCGTCTGAACAAAGTCCGCCACATCAGCCAGGTTGATCACACCGTCGCTGTTCATGTCCGCCGCGTTGATGTTGCAGCCTGGATAAAGAGCTGCATAGTCCGCTGGCTGAGTCAGTGCGAGTGTCAATGGTCCGACATCGGCGCCGTCAATCTGTCCATCACAGTTCAGATCGCCGCGCAGATATGTCTGGCATGCATCGAGGATGCCGTCGTTGTTCGCATCGAGGCTCGGATCGATGGCGATCTCGATCGCATCGTCCACGCCGTTGCCGTCGCAATCCGCTCCCGACGGGAAGACCTCGAAGATGTCCGGGTTGAAGCTGCACGTTATGCCGGCCGTCACGCAGCAGCCCGGCAGCACGCCGACCGTTCCGACGCATAAGTCAAACCCCGCCGGATCGCCGGCCGTCACTTCAAAGCACTGCGGCGCAAGCGAGAGCTGCTGCGCCTGCAGCGTGCAGCAGCCGGCGTTGTTGATGCGATCGGTGAACTGATGCGCCAGTTGATCAGCCGTCACGCCGGCCGGCAGCGCGGGCACGTTCAGATCAGAGACCGTCCAGCCGCCTCCGCCCGGACCGCTGATTGACCACGACCAGTCCAGACCTGTCCCGGCACCGACAACGCAAAAGATGCGCGCGCCGCTTGCCGCGTTGTCGGGGTACGTCCACACGTCGCTCGGGGCGACTCCGCCCGGCTCTTGGCCGCCGAAGACGACGGCATGGCAGCGAGCCTCGTCATATATCATCGTATGAAACTCGCGCGCGTTCGGTGTCGAAGCCGGAAGCTGCTGCACCCAGTTGGCGTTATCCCATTCCCAGGTCTCGACGAAGGGCGTAAGGGGTCCGCCGCCGAAAAGTACGGTCAGACCCCGCGCGCCGTCATGGACCAGCTGCGCATTGGCCCGCGGCGACGGAAGCGGGCTGGCCGTCGTCAGTGGCGACCAGTCGATTCCGTCATACGCCCAAAGGTCGTTCTGCAAAGCGCCGGCGTCGATTCCGCCGAAAAGCAGCACGCGCTGTGTCGAGCCGTCATATGTCATCGCGTGCAGGTGCCGATCGCCGATGCCGGGGAAGTTCGGCGTCGTGACGGCCGTCCAAAAAGCGCCGTCCCATTCCCACGTCACCGGTCCGATCGAGGGCATGCCGCCGATCAGCACGGTCACGCCGCGCGACGCATCGTATGCCATGGCGTGCCAGTGGCGCGGCATCGCCGAATTCGGCGCGCCCGGCGAGCGCTGTTGCCATGTCGCGCCGTCCCATTCCCACGTATCTTCCTTAATCTGTCCGTTCACGTCGATGCCGCCATAGAGCACCGTCACGCCGCGCGCCGAATCATAAGCCATCGCATGGTCGAGCCGCGCCGACGGCGCGCCGGGGCCGCCCGCATGCACTTGCTGCCAGTGAGCGCCGTCCCATTCCCAGGTGTCGCCGAGGAACTGACCGGCCGCATCCACGCCGCCGAACAAAACGCCCCGGCCGCGCAGCGAGTCAAAGGCCATCTTGTGGCTCGTGCGCCGCGGCGGCGGATTCGGCGGAAAATAGGCGCGCCAAACCAACAGATTCTGCGGGCATATCGAAGGCGGCGGCGGGGGCGGCGAAATCAGCCAGGTCTGCCACGTCGTGATCGCGTCGATGTTCCCGCCGAGCGCGGTCGTGCTGTATTGGAAATGCGTTCCATTGAGAAGCGACGCATAAATCACGCCGGGATGAAGCCCGGCCGATTCATCCATCGGCGTCAGCGGATCATCCACATCGACGCTGAACAAGAGCGCGAGATACACACCGTTCAGTGCGGGATCAGCCGTGTACAGCCAGACGAACTCAAACGCATTGATGTCAACGCCGTCCGGAAGACCGAGATGTATCGCATGATCCACGACGACAACAGGCCCCTGTCCGGGCACGACCTCATAGATATGACCGGGATCCAGCATCGTGCCGTTGATCGGATCAAAGCCGGTGGCCTGATGATCAACGGAGAAATACCAGTGAACGCAGGCATTTGAATCTTCGTAGGCGTCCAGCGCATTCACATCGTCGTCGAACGAGAGCGTTTGATTGTCCGGATTCGGCGACAGGCTGATATGCACGTCGCGCTCGTGCGCATATGGCACGACAAACGCCAGTGATGCCGTCGGCGGAACCGTCGAGTTGATCGGCGCGTTGACGTAGACAACTTCGTCGCGGTCGGCGGTCGTCCCGTAGATTTTGTTCCACGTGTTGGCGGCAAAGCTGTTAACCGGCACATTGCACTGCATCTGGCCGCCCGGTCCCGGCCCGCCGGCATAGTGTCCCGGCTGATCGTCGTCGAACGAGATCAGCAGATTTTCCGCGGAATAAATGCAGTCTGACGGCACATAAGGGATCGGCCCCAGCGCTCCCGGTGGAAGCCACTGAGCAAGCGAGAAATCGAGCGAGTCGGTCCCATCCAGATTGAACCAGACGCTCGGATTCCAATTGCCCGAGCAAACGGGAGCGGCACTTAAGAGTCCGCAATCCGGCGTCGATGGCGGAAAATCAAAGCCGAAGATGAGTGCGTCGTCGCGCACGCCATCGGCGCCGCAAACCGGCAGCGCCGGACCGCGCATGGGATAGCAGTCGCCGGGATCGAAGACTTCGTTTCCGTTTGCATTCGGATCGCTCAGCTCGCTGTCCGAGCCGATGTCCAGCGAAAACTCGATCTGCGGCTCCGGCCCGACGGGCGGCGTCGGCGGTGCGACATACCCCACCGTCAGGCGCAACGTGCCGCGGAAGATTGCATCAGCCTCGGGGCCGGTTTGAATGCCGGACGGCTCCGGGCTGCGCAGATGGGCCTCGCCATCCGACGTAAGGTGAATGCGAATCGTGTCGCCAACCTGCGCCGCGAGAAAGCCGCTCTGATCGCTCAAGGCATTCCAGCCCGGCAGGCCGTTCGGGGAAGCGAAGTTGAACCGCCCGCCCAAGAGTTCCTGATTGCCCACCGAGAGCACATTGTTGATGCGCACGGGATCCTCAAACGGCGGACCGCAGAACGGATCGCCCGGAAGGCACTCGTGCCGCGTCGTCGCACCGCCGAACGCATCCCAGTAGTAGTAGACCAGCACCTGCGCGCCGGCCGGACCATTGACGATCTGCAAGTCGATGTCAAAGCTCAACCGCATTTCCGCGTCGGCCCTATGGCCATCGGTGAACTGATCGCAATAGGCCAGATTGAGCCATTCAATTCGAATGTTGTCGGTGTTATCGCCGTCGATGAACGCACGCGCTTTGATGACAGCCTGCGTCCAGAGCGGTGGCGGACCGGCCGGCGGCAGGCCCTCTTCCTGGGCCTCGCGGAAGCACTTGCGGCCGAACTCGTGTACCACACCGCCGGATCCGATGACACTCGGTAGAAACGGGCCGTTGATATTGCAAAACTCATCTACCCAGGTGAGCGGACCGGTGATGGCGTGTTCGTTGGCGTGTGCGTGCCCATTGATCGTACAGTCGGCCCCGACGATCTGCCATTGGACCTGCGCACGGGCTGAGTCCGCCGCAGTCAGGACGATGACGATCGCCGTCGCAAAACGAGCCTTTGTGGAGTTGAAAAACGCCCGAATTGCTTGCGCACCGAATGCCATGACTTCTTGCACCATCTGCCGACTCCTCATGATATAAAGGGCCTTCATCTGGGAAGACGGACGAGTCGCATCGGCGGCTAATGAAAGATCAGGGCGGGCGTCCGGCCGGCGTTCGCATCAGGGGCAATCGGCGCTTAAACTCCGGCCATGGCATTTGAACTCGGCTACAACACCAACGGCTTCGCCCATCATCGGTTGGAAGATGCCATCAGCGTCATTGCCGACATCGGGTATGAGTCCGTCGCCATCACCCTCGATCATCACGCCCTGAACCCGTTCGACGATGACATCGACCGGCAGGCAGCGGCAGTCAAGCAACAGCTTCAGGCTCGAAACATGTGCTGTGTCATCGAAACAGGCTCGCGATTTCTGCTCGATTCGACGCGCAAGCACTGGCCGACGCTCGTCACGGCCAACGACGAAAACCGCAAGCGACGCTTTGACTTCCTATGCCGCAGCATCGAATTGGCGGCACAGCTCGACGCCGAAGCCGTCAGCTTCTGGTCCGGCGCGCTCGATCCGACACTCAGTGCCGACGAGGGCTGGAACCTGCTGGTCGACACGTGTGACGCCCTGCTCGCCCGTGCGGTGCAGCACGACGTCTTTCTCGCGTTTGAACCGGAGCCGGGTATGTTTGTGGAGAACATGGATCAGTTCGCGCGGCTGTCGCAGGAGCTGAACCACCCGCGGTTCGGCCTGACGCTCGATGTCGGGCACCTGCACTGTCTGAACGACGGATTGCCCGCCAATCGCATCCGCGAGTTCGGCCGGCAGTTGTACAACGTTCATCTTGACGACATGCGCAGCGGAGTACACGAGCATCTCATGTTCGGTGAGGGCGAAATCTCCTTCGAGCCGATCTTCGCCGCCCTGCGCGAGGTGAGATACAGCGGCACACTGAACGTCGAGTTGAGCCGCCACAGCCACGACGCCGTCGAGACGGCGCGAAAGGCCTTCGCATTTCTTTCTGAACTGAACAGGTAATCCGCCATGCCTTATGAATTCGTCGTCCTCGCCAATGTCCCCGGTCTTCGCACGCGTGATCTGAGTCACATGCCGCGCCTGCGCGCCGTTGCCGAGCGCGGAGCGAGCGCGGAGTTTGCCCCCTCGTTCCCCTGCGTCACGTCGCCTGTGCAGGCCGCCATGCTGACCGGTCGGCCGGCCGGCAGCCACGGCATCATCGGCAACGGTTTTTATCATCGCGAGCGAAACGTCGTCGAAACGTGGGTCGGACGAAATGGCCTGGTCCAGGGCGATCAGCTCTGGGACGCGCTCGCGGCGCGAGGTGTCACATCGGCGGCATGGCATCTTCAGAACATCCGGGACGCCGCCGCGAGTTTCATCGTCACGCCCGAGCCGAAGCACCATCCGGACGGCCGCATGGAGCTTTGGTGCTACTCAAAGCCGGACGGCCTGTATGAAAAGCTCGTTGCCGATCTCGGGCACTTCCCCCTGATGAATTACTGGGGTCCGATGACCGGCATCAAATCGACCGAGTGGATCGTCAACGCCGCGCTCTGGTTGATCCAGCGCGAGCGACCGCGATTCAACCATCTCTACCTCCCACATCTCGACTACGCCGCACAGAAGTTCGGACCCAACAGCGCGCAGGCCGTCGCGGCCTGCCGCGAAGCCGACGAACAGATCGGACGTCTCATCGACGGCGTCGCGGCACTGGGCATTCGCGATGCGTGTTTTCTTTTTGTCGGTGAATACGCCATGACCGATGTTTCACGCGTGATGTACCCAAACCGGATGCTGCGCGATGCAGGTATGTTGAGCGTCGAGACCCGGCCGGACGGGGAACATCTGAATACGGCCGAGAGCCTGGCCTTCGCGGTCGTCGATCACCAGTTCGCCCATATCTACGTGCGCGATCGCTCGGATATCGACGCGGCGGCCGGCATCTTCGAAGGCCTCGACGGCATCGCCGAAGTGCTCGTTGGCGAAGACCGCGGGCGGCTGAACGTCAATCATCCGCGCAGCGGAGAAGTCGTGCTTGTCTGCGAACCGGATACATGGCTCGCGTATTACTGGTGGCGCGATGACGACTTCGCCCCGGCGTTCGCACGCACCGTAGACATCCACGCCAAGCCGGGCTACGACCCGGTGGAGATGTTCCTCAACATGGAGACGAAGCAAACGCCGCTGGACGCGACGCTCATCAAAGGCAGCCACGGGGCGCCGCCGCGGACACCCGAGCAGTTCGCGGCGATCGTCTCAAACGCTCCCGAATTGTTCACGGCGAACGCGACCCCTGCCGATTCGACAGGTACGGCACCGGCCGTTCGCGACACCGACATCCGCGCAATCATCGAATCGGCGCTCGGTTTGTAGTCGTCTTATTCCGCAAAAAGCGCTGATCACTTGAGTGACGCGTAATCACCGCGCGATCACCGCGCAATCAGAGCCGCGACCGTAAGGAAGCGGTGGCGCTCAAACCGAGTGCCGTCGATATGTCAGCAAGCACCCTGCAATCGCGCCCTATTCACAAATCAAAGTCCATTATCGGCTCCGCCGAGATGCCCACCGCTTCCTTACGATCAGAGCCCTGATCGGCCGGCACCCATTTCGGAACACAGTTTAGAGCGACAAGCCCGCTCAGATTGCGCCGCGCAGCTTATACTCCAACCAAGCCGCCCCCTCATACACCATCTGCGGCAGAATCATGAACCGCGCCTTCCACGTTGATTCCTCCGGCGCGCGGAAGCGCCGTTCCCAGCGCGGCTCGCGCAGCACGATATGACGATAGCCCGCACGCTCGAAGCAGGCCTTCGCACGCCGCATGTGCGTGTAACTTGTCACGACGATGCACACGTCACGTGCCGGATCAATGCCCGCCGCGTCGCGCACGGCTGCCGGATGATCGCGCGTCGTCCATGACTTGTCATCGACGATGATCTTCCGAGGGTCAGCCCCCCACTCAATTGCCACCTCGCGCATCGCGTTCGAGTTCGCCCCATGATTACTGACGATCATCCGATCGGCCCAGCCCTCGCTGAGCAGCCGTGCGGATTCGATGATCCGGTTGGAATGTCCGCCGAGGCAGATGATATACCTCGCAGGCTTCAGTTCATCCTGACAATCGAACCATGCGTAGATTCGCGTCGATATGGGCGTCAGAATAAAGAGTGCCACGACCGCCGCGCCCACCGTGCATAGATGTTCGATCCAGCGGATGGCGCGGCGCCAGACACGCGACCTCGGCGGAGTGACGCTGGCGGTGGTGCCGGTTCTCGTTTCCGGGGTGGCGTGTGGTGGCTTCGTCGGATCCATGCGGAGATCATATCACGACAAGGTCGAGCCGACGCCTCCTCGCGGCGATCCGGCCGCTTTCCCCCAAACGGCGACTGTCCGAGAACATACGGCAGGCCCACGCCCGGCTTGCCTTATTCGATGAACGCACTCGGCCGATTAAACGTTATAAAGTGGCCCTGCCGCGATGCGCCAATGCTTTGCCGCATCGCTGCTCGGACTTAGAATGCCCTCTGGCCTCGCCGCTGAACGGGCGGCTTTATCGGCTGTAGTTCCTGTTCCCGCCGCAACCCCCGGGAGATGTGGTTGAATCAGAAGGCCCCCTCATCTGAACTCAGCACAGTGCTCATCACCAACGGCAACTTGCTGTCCATGCTGTCGCTCGGTGACTGGCTCGCCAAGCACGGCCACCACCTCAAGGCCGTCGTCATCACCACCAAGCTGCCGTCCACCAAATCGAACGTAAGCGGCCTGTGGCAGATGTTCTGGCGAAGCGGATGGCTGTATACGTACTTTAAACTGTTTACAAACCGCTTTCTCCCAAGCCGCTTCACGTTGCTGGGCCTGCCGACGACCATTCCGCAGTTGCTTCGCATCTATCGCCTGTCGGCCGACGTGATTTACGCGGACGACGTCAACGAGCCAAGCGTCATCGGCCAGATTCGCAGCTATGCACCAAAAATCCTGCTCTCGTTCAGCGCGACGACGCGCTTCTGCGACGAGTTGATCAATGTCCCCTCGCGCGTGGCGATCAACACCCACTACGCCCTTCTGCCCGGTTATGCCGGCTTGTCGCCATACTACTGGTACGTCCATCATCGGGAGCCGGAGGCGGGCATCACCATGCACGTGATCCACTCCAAGCTCGACGCCGGCCCGATCATTTGCCAGGAGCGTTTCAACACCAGCGGCATCCGGTCGGTCATGGGTTTGCTGAACCGGCAGATGGACATGGTCTCGCCGGTGCTGAATCGCTATTACGACGGCGAACTGCACGAGAACAACGCCATCCCGCAAGACCTGTCGCAGCGCTCATATTTCCGCCATCCAACGCGGGAGCAAGTGAGCGAGTTTCGGAACAAGTCGCTCGTATTCTGGACGCGCGACGATGTCAATCAAATGTGCCGAACAGCTACGGCCCTGCGAGAGAAGGCGCCGCAGGTCATTCGCAGCGGACTTGAACGCCGCCCGGTCAGCGCCGACGATCCCTGCGTAACGCCCGAGGCGATGGATATCGCCAATTCCTGGTATGTCCCGCGCATCGCTCCCCCGCCGGAACGAACATGGCTGGTCTATTCACTCGACTTTGTGCTCGCGACGCTTCAAGGCTGCATCGCCGAGCCGGAGCATGTGAACCGCTCACCCGGATGGGTGCTGGCCGGCACCATCGTTCGAGCGATGATGGGCGTGCTGCAACTGCTCATCATGATTCTGGCGTGGACGCCCATTGTGAACTGGGGCGTCGAAATCCTCGCGCGCACGTTCACACGCAACGCTTTCGGCTTTTTCCTTCGTTCATGCTATTGGAAGGCGCGTCTCAAGAAGCTCGGCACCGATACGATCATCGATCAGAACGTCGAAATATGGGGGCCTGCCTCGGTCTCGATCGGCTCCAACTGCCATATCGACACGAATGTGCGCCTCGCTGCCGGCGAGCGCCGGCACCGGCAGCACGGAAACATCTCCATTGGAAACTATGTCCATCTGGGTCCCGGTGTTCACATCGCCGGCCGCGGAACGGTCGTCATAAAGGACTATGTGGGGATCTCCGCCAACGCCCACCTCTACAGCGCGACAAATGCGATCGAATATCCCTCCGATCCAGGTCAGCTCATCAGCATGTCGCACCGCGCTCCGGCCGGCATGCAGCATGTCATCGAAGGACCGATCGTCGTGGGTGAATTCGCGTTCATCGGCATGATGGCGCGCATCATGCCCAACACGCGCATCGGCTACGGCGCCGTGATCCATGCGGCGACGGAACTGGCCCGCGATGTTCCGCCGTTTGCCAACATCAGTTCCGTGCCGCGCGGACGGCAAATCGGCTGGCGAAAGCCGCGCCGTCCCAGTCCGCGCCTGGACGGCAACGGCAATCCATCGGCTCGTCCGAGCGGCGCGGCCGCGGTCCGACCGACCGAGCCGCGCAGGATCGAGGCCGACGCGCGCGATACGGCGGGAAAGGCCGATTGATGTATATGAGCCTTGATTTGTCGCACCGGCCGATGGGTTTCCACACATGACATCCAGACTACACGAGTGCGGCCGCTTTCATCATGTCGGCGTCGCGGTGGACGATCTTGACGCCGCGACGGCGGCCTACGCCGAATCTTGCGGCGCGACGGTGGATGGTGAAACATTCGACGATCCGTTGCAACAGGTGCGAATCCGCTTTCTCAGCCTCGGCGGCGCGCGGATCGAACTGCTCGCGCCCATGTCGGACAAATCGCATCTGTCGCGCATTCTGAACCGCGGTATCGGCGTCTATCACATCTGTTACGAAGTGCCGAACCTGGATCAAACGCTGGCCGACATGCAATCCGGCGGCGCGAAAATCATCGCCCCCGCGAAGCCGGCCGTGGCTTTTGGCGGACGGCGCGTGGCTTTTACGATGCAGCGAGGATTGATGATTGAACTACTTGAGGCGTAAACCGCGGCGGGCACATTCGCTGTCAACGGCGATTGCGCCCTCGGCTTACAGATAAGCGTGATCGATTGACCGACCACTCTCCAGGAAACTTCACTCCGCTCGACGCCGTCGCCGCGCGAGAAATGCTCGCTCGCCTCGACGCCGAGCCGACTCTCCTGCATTTGAACGAAGCAGCGCGGCGCTGCGCTGCGCTGCGCGAGCCGCTGGGACGCGTCTCGCTGCGGCTGGCGTGTCTTTCATCTTTTACGTTTGAACCGCTCAGGCCCGCACTCGAGCTTCAAGCGCTCCGCACAGGCATCGCGCTTGAGACGTATGTCGGACCATTCGGACAATTCGAGCAGGAAATGATCAATCCGGCGTCCGAGTTGGCGGCGTTTCAGCCGGGCGCCGTGCTGATGGCGGTCCGTCTGCAAGATGTCTGTCCCGACATTTACGTCGCATACAACGGTCTAAAGCCGGATCAGGCACGCGAAATGATCGACGGCTGGTTTGACCGGCTCACGACCGCGCTCCGCGCCTTTCGCGAGCGATCGTCGACGCCCGTTCTCCTGCAAAACTACGATCTGCCCATCGGGACGGCCGCCGGCATCGCCGAGGCCTCGTTGGCCCACTCGCAAACCGCGACGATTCGCGCCGCGAATGCTCGCCTGCTCGAACTCGCCGGGCGGATCCCCAACACCTACGTCCTTGATTTTGACACGCTCGTCGCACGCGTCGGCCGTGAAGTCTGGTGCGACGATCGGATGCGACTCTTCGCGCGTATACCCGTTGCGAGCAGACACTATTGGCGACTCGCCAGCTTCTACGTCAAACATCTCGTCCCGCTGATGGGCCTCTCGAAAAAAGTGCTCGTTCTCGACGCCGACAATACGCTCTGGGGCGGCGTGGTCGGGGACGTCGGTCTTCATGGCATCCAGTTGGGCCACGACTTTCCCGGCAACGCGTTTGTCGAGTTTCAGCAGCGCGTGCTCGATCTTCATCACCGCGGCGTTGTCCTCGCCATCGCCAGCAAGAACGAGCCGGGTTCGGTCGAGCAGGTTTTGGCCGAGCATCCCGACATGATCCTCCGCCCGCGACATTTCGCCGCGATGCGGGTCAACTGGAAGCCCAAGCCCCAAAATCTCCTCGAAATCGCCGCCGAACTGAATCTCGGCATTGACAGCCTCGTCTTTATCGATGACAGCCCGGTCGAATGCGACCTGGTTCGAAAGGCACTGCCCGACGTGCTGACGATTCAGCTACCGGCCGACCCGGCGGGCTGTCCGGCTGTCATCGATTCTCTCGACTGCTTCGAGCAATGGTCGATTTCCGACGAGGACCGCCGGCGCGGCGAGATGTACCGCGCCGAGTTCGAGCGGAAGCAGTTGCAGAGCGCGGCCCTGGATATGCCCAGCTTTTATCGGCAGCTCGAAATGTGCCTGACGCTGTATGTCAACCACCTGCCTCATGTCGGCCGCGCGGCTCAGATGTCGAACCGGACCAATCAGTTCAATATGCACACCGTCCGCCGGACTGAAGACGACATCCGCCGTCTGATGACCGACGGACGGCATCTGGTCGTAACCGCCGCGCTGGCCGACCGGTTCGGGGACAACGGCGTCATCGGAATGGCGGTGG
>CAZRFP010000007.1:47284-49303 GCA_964599535.1 uncultured Planctomycetaceae bacterium | reverse complement strand
TTCTGACCGATAAGCAATGTGCATCGATCGTCTGACGCGCTAGCGCGTTCGCAAGAATAAGGAGCCTTACGGTGTTCACCAAGTCGCGAGCCTTGTCCGCAATTCTGCCTGTTTTTTTGTTTCTGAGCGCCTGCGAAACGGATCCGGGAGAGCAGCTTCTGAGTACGATTGCCGGACTGCCCGCGCCGGACGCGGTTGATACACGCAACGCCAACGTGGAGCGATCGACCGAACTGCTCGATCTCACGGATATTCGCACGATTCGCATCGAGCTGCCAACGGCCCGCGTGTCTTTGAAGCAGTCGGGCGATGGAACAAGCGGAACGCTTCAAGTGACCAAAATCATCACGAGGAAAGGGCTGAGCCATGACACCGTCGTCAAAATGCTCAACGGAACCCAAGTCACCGCCAAAAGAGCCTTCGTCGACAGCGCGCGGCTGGATGTCCAAGCAACCCTCGCGCCGGACCTTGCCGACACGGACATTGTGTTTGACATACGCATGGTGGTGCCGGTCGGCGCCCATGCTGAAGTCATCCTGGGAGGCGGGCCCGTCGAAATCAGCGAAATGACGGGCAATGTCGAAGTTCGAACGGCCAATGGCGCTATCTTATTATCTGACATCACCGGCCACGTCATCGCCGAGACGACGCGCCGCGAGGTGAAGGTTTCGGACATCATCGGTAACGTCCGCGCCGTCACGACCGATGCCGATGTCTCGCTGCGGCTCGCACCGGGGAGCGAAGGCATCATCTCGGCGGAGACGACCTCGGGCGACATTCTCATCACGCTGGACAAATCAACGGCGGCCCGGCTTGATCTTCTTTCGATCGAGGGCTTTGTCACGGCCGATTTGGGCGGATTCAACGTGGCGGATCTGTCGTTCGGGGCCGGCTTCCTGAAGGGCACGCTGAATGGCGGCGGCGGCAGCATTGAGGCGAAGACGGCATCGGGCGAGATCAGCTTCATCGGTATGTGACGGCGCGTGCGATCGCGTCGATTCACGAAGCGCCTGCGTCCGCGTAGAATCGCGGATGCATGGAACCCCAATCCATCGATATTCGAAACGCTCGGGAGCACAACCTCAAGGAGGTGTCGCTCTCGTTGCCGCGCAACGCGCTGATCTGCTTTACCGGCGTCTCAGGCAGCGGCAAAAGCTCGCTGGCGTTTGACACGCTCTACGCCGAAGGCCAGCGGCGATACGTTGAGTCCCTCTCCAGCTATGCACGCCAGTTCATGGGGCAGATGCAAAAGCCCGACTGCGATCTGATCACCGGGCTTTCGCCTTCCATCGCCATTCAACAGAAGACGACCGGCTGGAATCCGCGATCAACCGTCGGCACGATCACCGCGATCCACGACTTTCTGCGCGTGATGTTCGCGCGCATCGGCGTACAGCATTGCACGCAGTGCGATCGGCCGATCACGGCGCAGACGATCGAGCAAATCATCGGCAGCATCCTGTCGAACTTCGGTGGTGGCGCTGGCGAGCAGGAAAGCGGCCGCGCGGCTTCGCGCCGGGTTCTGATTCTTGCGCCGCTGGCTCGTGGACAGAAGGGCGAGTTTCGCGATTTGTTTGAGGACCTGATCCGGGCGGGGTTTGTGCGCGCCCGGGTCGATGGCGAAATTGTCGCGCTGACCGAAGACCTTTCACTCACGAAGAATCAGCGCCACGACATCGAAGTGGTCATCGATCGTCTGGAAGTTCGCAATGAGACGCGCTCACGTCTTGCGGAGGCCGTGCAGAGCGCGCTTCGCGTCAGCAAGGGGACGCTCATCGTTGCGCCCATGGACTCCGATTCGGACAAGGGCGGTCGCGCGGCTCAGTCGCGCGCCGGCGCGCCGGAAGGCGCGAGTGATCGGGTCTATTCCTCGAAGTATGCCTGCACGCAATGCGGCATCTCGTTCGAGCCGCCGACGCCGCAACTTTTTTCATTCAATTCGCCAACAGGCATGTGCATGACGTGCGACGGATTGGGGGAGCGCTTCGACTTCGACGCCGATCTGCTCGTGCCTGATCC
>CAZRFP010000007.1:0-47274 GCA_964599535.1 uncultured Planctomycetaceae bacterium | reverse complement strand
ATCCGTCGCTGAGCTTCCTTGCGCCCTGCATCGCGCCGATGCGAACCGCGCCCGGCAAATGGCGGCGGCACATTTACGAAGGCGTCGCGCGGGCCGTCGGCTTCGATCTGAAAACGCCGTGGAAGAGTCTGTCCAAGGCCGCGCGCGAGGCACTGCTGCATGGAACGGGCGATCGGCACATCACGTATGAATGGCGATGGTCCGGCGGCGTCTGGAAGCACGGCGGCACGTTTGAAGGTGTCGTGGCCGAACTGCGCGACAAGTATCGCAAGGCCAAAGCCGCGTTCATCCGGCAATATTACGAGAAATACATGCGCCGCGGTCCCTGCCCGGATTGTGCCGGCGCGCGACTGAATCGGCAGGCCTGCGCCGTGCGGCTTCCGAGCGGCGACGCGGCAGCGCGATCGAAGTCGTCCGCAAGTCGGGCATCGCAGCGCGTGAAGTACGCGGCTGGACCGAACATCGTCGAACTGTGCTCAATGTCCGTGTCGGATGCGTGCGCGGCGCTGTCGGCACTGGAGCTTTCGCCCGTGCAACGAATTGTGGCCGAGGAAGTGCTCAAAGAGGTCCGCGCTCGGATGGCGTTTCTGCTCAACGTCGGGCTGCATTATTTGGCGCTCGACCGCACCGCGCCGACGCTCAGCGGCGGAGAACTGCAGCGAATCCGATTAGCCGGACAGATCGGCTCCGGACTCGTCGGCGTGCTTTATGTGCTGGACGAGCCGTCGATCGGATTGCACCCGCGCGACAATCGCAAGCTGCTTGACAGCCTTGAAAGACTGCGCGACATGGGCAACACGGTGCTGGTCGTCGAGCATGACGAAGAGACAATGCGCGCGGCCGACTTCATCGTTGACTTCGGTCCCGGTCCCGGCGTGCGCGGCGGAGAAGTTGTAGCGCGCGGGTCATACAACGAGATCGTTTCCAACGATCGATCGCTGACAGGTCAGTATCTCGCGGGCACGCGCTGCATCGAAGTGCCGAAGCAGCGTCGACCAGTCGACCGGACCGAAAAGCCGACCGCCGGTTCTGGGCGTGCGAAAGGCAAGTCGCGCAAGTGACACGACCGTGTCAATGCACGATTATTCTCAATCCTCGAAACAAAACCGCCCCGAATCGCACGTCGCGATCCGGGGCGGTTGATTTATGACAGGTTGGAGCTGAACGTCGAGCGCCGTCGGTATGAGCGGCGCGGGGCGTCAGCGAAGCGGGCGTCGCCGGCGGTATCTCGATCGCATGAGCGCGATTCCGATCAGCGTGAACGGCGCCATCGCCATGGCCGGGGCGGCCGGACACATGCCGCCATCACCGCCGCAGCCGGGGAACGGCTGGCCGTCCGGATCGCCATTTCCAAGTGCTGGATCGCAGACATCGCCGATGCCGTTGTTGTTGGTGTCGGCCTGATCGGGATTGGCCCGATCCGGGCAGTTGTCGATGCAGTCGACCACGCCGTCGCCGTCGCGATCATCGTCGGGGACGTTGCAGCCGCAGATTCCTTCGAGCACCTTGTTCGGATCAAACGGGCACTCGTCGAGAAGATCATCGACGCCGTCTCCGTCCGTATCCGGCGGGCGCGGACCGAAGATGATGCAGTCCGGTTCACCGTCGCCATCGCGATCGTCATCGGGCGTGCCGCAACCGCAGACGCCTGGCTGGGTCTTGCCCGGATCCAGCGGGCAGGCATCGCACGCATCGCCGAAGCCGTCGCCATCCGAATCGAGCTGATCCGGATTGGGCGTGTTCGGGCAATTGTCACATGCATCGCCGACGCCGTCGCCGTCGGAATCCGGTTCATTGAGCACGCTCGGATGATTCGGACAGACATCACACGCATCGCCGATGCCGTCGCCGTCGGTGTCGAGTTGATCGGGGTTGGGCACGTCCGGACAGTTGTCGCACAGATCGGGGAAGCCGTCGCCATCCGAATCGCCGCCCTGATCGGGGTTGAAGTGGAACGGGCAATTGTCGCAGACATCGCCGACGCCGTCACCGTCCGTATCCAACTGGTTCGCATTCGGAATCAGCGGACAGTTGTCCTGGTCATTCGGAACGCCGTCACCGTCATAGTCCGGATCGCACGGATCGCCGACGCCATCGCCGTCGAAGTCCTCCTGATTCGGATTGAAGTGCAGCGGACAATTATCGCATGCATCGCCCAGGCCATCGCCGTCGGTGTCTTCCTGACCGGGGTTAAAGACATCCGGGCAGTTGTCAGCCACGTCGTCGACGCCGTCGCCGTCGGAATCCGGCGGCTCGACGCAAACCGTGGCCGTGGCCACCCCCGTGATGTTTCCACCGGTCGGGCTGGCGCCGGGGTTCACGGCGTTGAGCGTGACGGTGAAGCCATTCGGACATGGAGACTGTACGAGATACGTATGCTCGACCACGACGCCGTTTCCGGTGCCGCCGTCGCCAAAGTTCCACGCGAACTGGAGGTTCGGGTTTCCGAGAATGCCGTTCTCGTCGCGAGTTTGCGAAGCGTCAAAGCGCACGCGAAGCGGGACGCGGTTCTGCGGATTGGTGCCCGTGCCGTCCATGCCGTCGGGGAATGTGATCTGAATGGTCGGCGTCAACTGTTGTACAACCTGTCCGCCCTGAACAATGATGGGCTGGCTATAGGCCGTCTTGCCGGTCGTGATGAACGTGAAGCGATCGGGGTTGCTGCCGTTGTCATCGAAGAAGCTGTGGACCCGGTAGGGCACGTTGTTGGCCACGCCCGGGTTCGTCGCGAGAATGAGCGTGTTATTATCAGGCACGTCGGTAATGACGTGGAAAGATGACACGCCGCCGATCTGAACACGAACATGATCCGTCGGCTTGAAAGTCGTCGCCGAGAAATTCGCAGACAGATCAACAAGCTGCGCGCGGCCGTCCGGCCGCAGGCTGATGTTGCCCGTGCCGACGAGGGCATTCGACAGGATGCGGAACTGCACATCGCCGTTGTCGGCCGTATAGAGCTGTCCCGTGATCGCCCGCGTCGGCTGCAGGCCGGAGAGCGAACCGCGGACTTCCCATTGCTCTTGACCGGCCACGGTGTCATCAACACAGATGGCAGACCAGAGTTCGAGCTTCGACGTCTGAATGTTGACGACCACGCGCTTGTTCGCGTTGGCCGGCAGACCGGTGTTGGCCGGATCCAATTGGAAGCTGCCTCGACCACGATTGTCGAGATCGGCGCGCGGCGCGGACACTTCCGGATCGATCATGCCATCAGCGCCGGGGCCGGGAACCAGCCGCGCGAAGAAGCGATAGGTTCCGTCGCCAGGTAACTGGTTGAGCGGCACCGGATGAGTCTGCTCGACGAAGCCGGGCGCCTTCAGGGCCGGCGAGCCGATGAGTCGCGACGCGCCGCCGGGGCTGACCGTCTCGAAGCCGGTGTCGTCGTTATCCCAGTAGAACTCAATGCGCGTGCCGCCGAAGCGATCCCACGCGGTGTAGCCGATGAAGTACGTCGGCACGCCGCTGATGTTGAGCACCTGGCCGCCCGGCGGGCGGAGAAACTCAAGCTCCGGCACGACGCGCGGCTTCCAGTGGAACGTCACTTCGGAGAATGTCGGGTTCGTGACAATGTTGCGGATTTCGATACCGCTGCGCACCTGACCGTACCATCGTGAGTTCGGCGTTGTCTCCTCGGTCCATCGCGTATTGCCGCTGCTGCCGGGGAAGGGATCGCCAGCGTCGCCGGCGAAGTCGATACCGCCGTCGGCCTGCACGATCTGATAGGCGAAGTGCGTTCCGATGCGCTGCTGCAGCGGGAAAGACTCGAAATTGCCCGCGAATCCGGCGAAGTTCTGGCCGAAGTCGGTGTGCATGATCATGATGCCGTCGCCCGGCAGTTCGCGCGAGAAGTTGATGCGCGGCTGGATCGGAACGACGCGCGTGAGCCGCCAGAAGTAGAAGCGCTCGCCGGCCAGATTCGGATTCGTGAAGTAGTACACCGAACCGGCGGGATCAAAGGCAAAGTCGGTCAACGTCACGGGCACGTCCATGAAAGGCGTGAGCACCTCCGTCAAGTCGTGGCCATCAACCCAGGGATCGTGCTCCGTGCCGAGTTGGCAGATGCCTTCGCCGAACTCTTTGAGGAAGGGCGACGGATGCACGAGGCCGCCGGCCATGATGTCCCAGATGCCGATTGGGAAGTTTTCAATGCCACCGATGTATACGTCGTAGTCGTACAAGTCGGGATAGCCTTCCCAGACGTGCAGCCATTCGTGAGCCATGAGGCCAACCGCGAAGTCTTCGGAGGCTGCGTTCTGGCCGTTCTCGCCGACGGAGTCAAGTGCCGTGGCGAAGTCGGAGAAGAAGATCGGCGAGATGGGAACGGGAGAATTCGGATTCTCGCGAACCTGAATAAACTCGCCCATCGACGGCGCGGGCAATTGGAACAGGCCGCGTCCGCCGGGTGCAAGGCCGTCCTGATACAGCCCCGGCGGAATAAATACAGTCGAGTGGAGAAAGTTGACCGAGCGCGGGTTGGATTGGCCGACGCCGGTCGTCGTGTTGATCGTGACAAGGCGGCCGCTGCCCTCTGTGGAAGTGGCCCAGAGGGTGTCGGTGATCGGATCGAAATCGAGACCGCGAATGTCTGTGAAGCCGATCGGACCGCCGACCGGCGTGCCCGCTCCCGTGGTCGTGTTAATTGTCAACAAGAGCATCGATGCGGCGTCAACGCCGTAGAGGATGTTTGCATTCGGATCGAAGCCGAGGCCCTGCACGTCGCCGAAGCCCAGTGAACCGATCGGCGTGCCCAGACCTGTCGTGAGGTCAATCTGGAGCAGTTGATCGGTCGTCGTGTCGGAGCCGTAGAGAATGCCCTGAATGGGATCGAACGCGAGTCCATCGACATTGTCGAAGCCCAGCGCGCCGATTTCGGAGACTTCCCATCCGTCCGGCGTAAATACGGCCTGGAGAAGCACGTCGGCATTTGTATCCGTTGCAAACAGAATAAAGTTGATCGGGTCAAACGCGAGACCGCTGACGGCTGGATAGGCGCCGCCGAAGTTAAAGCTAAACTGCGGAATCGCTTGTCCGCCGAAATCTGAAATGATCAGATTTCCGCGGCTGCCGCCCTGCCCGCTGCGATGTTCAGATGCCATGAAGACGCCATCGCCGAAAGCAGCGAGGCCTTCATAGGCGGCGCAGACCGGTCGCACGCGCATGACCACGTCATCCCAGTCGACCGTCTGATCGAGCGCTTCGATGGTGTCTTCGACGAGGCGCGTTCGGTTGAAGGGATAGTCGCTGCCGCCGCCGCCGTCGTTGGGCGAGCCGGGGTTGAGGTCGATGGCGTAGTTCTCCGTTCCGGCTTTTCGCACTTCGCCCTGATCCATCAAGCCGTCAAGGTTGAAGTCGCGCTTGAGGATATCGACCGGCGTGGTGTCGTGGCTGTCTTTGCGCCACGTGAGCCATTCGATGGTGACCTGATTACCGCCGTCGTAGCCGTTGGCGCCATGAATGTTGAATGCGAGCGGACCGGCCGGAGGAACGACCTGATCGCCGCCGCCGCTGCCGCCGCCGGGATCGCCGGGGCCGATGTCGTCGCCGAAGATGGATGTATTGCGCGTCGACGTGACTTCGCCGAACGCCATGTCTCCGCCGTAGTCGATGCCGGAGATGCTCCGAGCGTGGTAGATCGACGAAGGCAGATCGTCGAACTCCGCCGGTCCGTCGTAGTAGTCGAAGTCGCCGTCGTTATTGGTATCCAACCGATCTGGCAGGATATCGACCTGTGTGTTGAACAGGTCAACGCCGCCGGACGCGCGCGGATCGACTTCGCCATTGCCGAGGTTGGGGCGATCAACGCAGAGCGTTAGGTTGTTGTAGCAGTCCTGACATTGCGTTCCGGAGTAGGCAGGCTCCCAATCCGGTGTCCCCGGATCGCCATCCGGGCACCAGTCCTGGCCGGCGGGCGGAACAGGACCCGCATCCATGCACTGAAGGACCGGGGGATCGCCGTCTTCGGGCGGATCCGGTCGAGCCGAAGGTTCGTCCGGCGCACCATCAACACAGCGTACGCCCTTGCGCGCATTGGTGCCGCCGACATTCGGATTAAACGCGCGAAGATCAAACGGATTGGGCAACTGACCGAGCGAAGGATTGTTCGGGTCAAACGGCCGCATGTTGGGAATGTTCGGTGTGCCGCCGCCGCCAGCCGTCGGCTGGCTGGGGGGCCATGCCGGTGCATCCGGTACGGGCGGCGCCGGGGCCATGGCGGCCGTGTGCTTGTCGACCCAGAAATTCGCCCACCACGACTGGTAATCCCAGCGCGGGTACTGTGGTGGATAGAGGCTGCTGGGCGGCGTCATCGGATCGGGTGATCGCACACTGCCGAGGCCGCGGAACATATCGTCGCCGGGGCGCATCTGGAGCTTGTTGTTGCCAACTTCGATCCACTGATCGGGACCGTCATAGATGTCGTTGCCGAAGCGGGCCATGAATCCGCTCGCGGCCGGATCGCCCTTGAAGCGCAGCGGCTCGCCGACATCGCCGGGATAATTGCGGCGGATATAGGCCTCGGCCCAGGCGCGCGAGCCAAGCGTTTCCGGGTCGCCCTCGTTGGTGTTCTTGTAGCTCGGATCGAGCTTGATCCAGCGTAGTTCAGGGTCCGTTGCGTTGGGATCGTAAATGACAATGAAGTCTTCGAACGGCTCGGGATAGTCCCACTCGCCATCGCCGTCGCCTTGGCTGCCGTTCAACGGCGGATTTGTCGTTCGCTCGCAGACTTCATCAGACTGAATAATGCCGTCTCGGCCGCAGACCGGCCCGGGATTTGCAGTGGTCGCCCAGCCGTCCATGGTTGCTTCGAGCAGCGCGTCGTAGCGGCCGTTGCCGTTGATGTCGGCAAAGCGTTCACCCGGCGTCCAACAGGGTGTCTGACCATCGGGCCAGAAGTCGACGAGACCCGGCGTTCGGCGGACCTGCGTCGGTGGAAAACCCGGCGTGGCCGTGCCCGGTAGATTGCCGTTGTAGTCAATCAGAATCATCTGCATCTGAGCGGCCGGAACGACTTCGCCTGCCCACTCATTGAAAACGTCGGCAGCATCATCTCCACCGTCGGCGTTTTGGCCGTCCAGGTCATGCCAAGGGAGGATCAGGTTGGAAATGGTCGTTGCGTTTTCGTCGACTTCAAAGTCGCCCAGCGGCAGGACCGGCCAGGGAACTTCGACCCATCCGAAGACGTCACCGCTGACGTTGACCGTGCCGTAGGAGATTTCGTTCCAATACTCGGCAAAGGAATTGATGTTGGGGTTTGTTCGATCGAAGTACGCGGCGAAGATCGGCGCGACGTTCGGCAAGTCGTTCACGTTGTAATTCACGGCGCGCATCGACTTGATCGGCGCGGCCAGCATCACGACGAACTTTCGCTCTTGCGCGGCGGCCTCGGCGGCGAAGCCGGCGATGAGCGCGCCGACGATGGCGAACGTCGACCAGCCGGTTCGGTTTGCATTCCATTTTCTTACCGGGAACGTCATGTTCATTCCTCCGAAGGATCCACCGCGCATGGTCTGCGGTGTGATTTCGCCGCGGCGAAGGTTCGAGCGTTGTTGTTCTGGCAGGAAACTCATTTTCGGTGACCGCCCAGACCGGGTTGTCCGGCGGTCGGGTATGTCCGGTGCTGGAGAATTCGCAATGAACTCAGTTAAAGGCACTCCGCCGGCGTCCCCAATCGCGGCGGCGCTTACGGGCTTCCAATGCCGAACGTGATAACTTGTGAACGCACAATCGCCCGCGCGGGATAGCCCCGGACGGCCGTTGAGATTGTTGGTTCACATGGTAGGCGTTCGGAAAGCGATGCCCTCCCTTCACTGAGCCGGCTCGCCTGACAACAGGCTGCCATCATCGTAGGTTATAACCACCTGTCCAACAATGTTGCGCGAGGCGTGTGGACAATCCAGTATATCCGGTGCGGCTGACGATTCCTAGCGCACCAAGGCAAGCGAAGGCAAAACCTTACGACGGATTTCTGGGACGTTCGGGGCGAACCGATTTCAGGCTGGACGAGTGTAATACATCCCCAAGTAGGCGGTCTGGGACGATATCGCCTTACGCTTGAAGGACTGGCAATGGGAGGATACCGGCTGTGGGAAACGGCTGATCGGCACGTGTGTAGACATCCAGATATTGGTCTTCAAGGTACTCTCGCTTGGGGCCGCTGCGTATGTGGTCCCAGGGGAGCACCTCTTCATATGACCGCTCGCGATGAGCGTACCAGGCCGGATCGATACCTGATTCTTCGAAGGCCTGTGTCCATACAACGTCTCGATAACATTCGTCCCAACCGTCGAACCGAGCCCCCAGCCGCCACGCCCGCTCGATGACATCGCTCAGTCGGCGGTCGCCGCGCGCCAGGACGGCCTCGAGTACTGACCGTTCCGCGTCGTGGGCCTTGACCTGTACGGCGCGGTTTCGACCGGCATGCGAGAGGCGAGCAAGGACTCTCCGTGCCTCTGTGAAATACTCAATGCGCGGCTGCGCGGCCCACTGAAAGGGCGTGTACGGCTTTGGCACCAGCCAGCTCACGCTGGCGTTGATGAACGCCGGACCCTTGCCCAAACGCCGTCGCGCGTTCGACATTTCGACCGACAGCTCATAAATGCCGCGGATGTCGTCTTCGGTCTCGCCGGGGAAGCCGGCCATGAAGTAGGTCTTGATGCGATTCCAACCGGCCTTGTAGGCCTCGACTAGGCCGTCCATCAGATTACCGTCGGTCACTTTCTTACGAATGGCGGTGCGCATCTTATCTCGCGCCGCTTCGACGGCGATGGTCAGTCCGCTCTTGCGAACGCTGTTGGCCATCCAAGGGATGTTCTGGAGCATCTTGTCAACGCGGAGCGACGGCATCGAGATATTGACGTGCCGCGCCTCGAATCGCTCGTTGACGCGCGCCGCCAGCTCTTTCAAATGCGGATAGTCGGCGGTCGAGAGGCTGAGCAGGCCTAACTCGGTTTGACCCGTCGCCCAATACTGCTGCTCGGCGATATCGAGAATCTTCTCGACCGAACGCACGCCGACCGGCCGCTTGGTGTAGCCGGCGTGGCAGAACCGGCAGCGCTGCGGACAGCCGCGCATGACCTCGATGGCCATGCGATCGTGTACGACGTTGACAAACGGCACGATCGGCCGCGTGGGGAATGGCGCGCCTTCGAAGTCGGGCGTCTGGCAGCGTTCGATCTGCCGTGGAAGTCCTGAAACGCGCGGGACGACGCCGGCGATCGTTCCGTCGGCGTGGTAGCTGATGTCATACAGGCTGGGAGCGTATATCCACGGGAATTTCCGGGCCATGATCTCGATCATGTCGCGGCGGCGCACGCCGTTTCGCTTCAATTCGGCATAGGACTCGAGTATCGCGGCGATGGAAGCCTCGCCGTCGCCGATCACGACGAGATCGATGAAGTCCGCCACCGGCTCCGGATTGTCGGCCTGCGGTCCGCCGGCAATGACAAGCGGATGAGTGTCATCGCGTTGGCACGATCGGAACGGGATGCCGGCCAGATCAAGCATGTTGAGCAGGTTGGTGAAGCCCAGTTCGTATTGCAGCGAGACGGCGAAAATGTCGGCCTGCGAGACCGGTCGGCGCGTGTCCCATGTGAACAACGGAATGCGGCGGTCGCGCATGACTTTTTCGGCGTCGATCCAGGGTGCGAAGGTTCGCTCGGCACAAACGCCAGGGGTGTGGTTGCAGATCCAGTAGATGATCTGGCAGCCGAGGTGCGACATCCCGATCGTGTAAGCGTCGGGAAAGGCGACGGCCACTCGAACGCTCGCGGCATCCCAGTCGCCTGCACGGACGAGCTGGTTCCACTCGCCTCCGATGTATTGTGCAGGCTCCTTCACATACGGAAGAAGTTCGTCGCTAATACGTTGTCGGAGATCGTTTTGCATGGAAAAGTACGGCGGTTTCGCTTTGTAACGTCTGGGACGATTGTGAAAGCACGGACGGATCGGGAGTTAGAATGCGATTCGCCACCGTCGACCTGTCGCATCCGTGAGTTTATCTTATCACGGTTCTGGCTCTGATGCGACCTGATTCGGCCGATCATCGAGTTTCACTTGGCCGGCGATTGATCGGAATGCGGTTTGGTTCGAACGTATCCGCCGCATCATTCTCAGACACGTGGCGTAAGGTTACAATGCTCAGTAGCAAACGGCCTCGCTTTGAGGGGTCTCATAAAGCGCGGGTTGACGCGTGCGAAGGGGCTGAACACCACCACGGCGGTCACTCAGCCTTCGATTTCGAGTTGTTACGGCGTTTGGAGCGGTCGATCGGACGACCGATTTGCCTCGCTCCAAATTGCTGTAAGGACCGGAGTTGTGCATATGCGGGCCTTGACCCAGCGCCCGTCGGTTGGATAGGATGAGAACAAGGGGGATCTCATTCCATCCGCGCCTGCGAGAAGCCCTCGTAACTGTCCCACCGGTTCGACCCTGCGTCGGAGGTAACAAACCGATGATTCGTCGTTTCAGTTTCAGCCGATCTTCGGCAGCGCTCAGCATCGCTTTGGCGGCCATCGCGGCCACGGTCGGCATGCAATGTCCGCCGGACGAAGGCGCGCCGCTTAATCCGCCTGTGACCACGGGCAATCGCGCGCCGCGCCTGTTCATCACGGCGGTGACTACGCCTTCCGCCAATTTTACGGTCGAGCAAGGCCAGCTTGTCACGATCGACTTCACCGGTGAAGACAGCGAAGACCGCGCGATCGTGCGCATCTTTGCGTCGACTTCGACGAATCCAACGATTGACCAGGAGATTTCGATTCTCGCCAGTTTTCCGGTCGGACCGGGCACGGGCAATGGCCGCGCCTTCTGGCGGACGAATAACATTGTGCCAGGTTCCTACTTTGTTTTCGGCGAGATCACCGACGGCACGTATAACCCTGAGACGGACACCGGCAACCGGCCTGTCCGCACATCGTTCACCTCGCCCGTGCTTGTCGTTCCCGAGGGCATCGGAGACGAAAACGGCGCGCCGACGCTTGCGATCGACCTGCCCGCGACGGATGCCGGTCTCAGCAATAACGACATTCTCACGGTGCGCTACACCGTGCTCGATCCCGATTCCGACGCCGACACGCTGAGCGTTCGCGTTCTGTTCGATCGGGATCGCAATTCGGCGAACGATGCCACCGATCCGCCATTAGAGGTGGCGACGCGGACGATTCCTTCGGGCACGCTTCCGCCGGGAACGCCGGGCCTGTTTCAGGAAGACATCACGATCGACCTGAACACGATTCCGATCCGCCTGGAGACGGACGAAGGCCGCCGACCGCTGCCATACAACATTCGCGTCGAAGTGAGCGACGGCAGCGGCCACATCGTCAATCAGTATGCCGTCGGCGCGCTGCGTCTGCTTCGCGCACCCGTTGACGTGGTCGACACAATCAATGTCGGCAGTACGATCGCCGGCGCGACGTGGCAGGGCTTTGATGGCAATCCCGTCAATCCGGCCGGCGGCAGCCGTGCGGGCAGCTACTTCGCGGCGCCGGGCGATCTGGACGGTGATGGTCTTGCGGATTTCTATATTGCCGCGGAGACGGCCAGCCCGTTCAACGCGCCAAATGTGGGTGAGGTGTATTTGATCTACGGCCGCCAGCGGCGCATTCCGCCGGACTTTCAGGCGGTTCTGGGCTTCGGCTCCGGGCGCTATTCCGGTGTGCTGTCGCTTAACACGGTCGGCTCCTATGTGCCGTTCCCGCCGAGCGATCCACGGTTCCAGCGCTACTTCAACATTCGCGGCACGATCATTCCGCAGCAGCCGAACGTCGGCGGTCAAACGTCAGGTATCTCGTCGCTCGCCATCCTGCCGGATGTCACGGGCGATGGACGACCGGAACTTCTGGTCGGCGTGCCGCGCACGCGTCAGACTTTTGACCAAGAAGATTATGATCCGTGCGATGAATGTTCGTTTGAAGAGGAAGTCTTCGCGCCGATCATTTGTCTGGACGGCGTGCAGACGCGCATCGGCGACAATTCACTGTCGGCGGAAGTCGAAGGCATTGAGACGGTTCTTGGCGGCCAGTGGGCTCCGATCAATCCGGTCGGTCTGGCTCCCGGCTTCCCGCCGAACGTGACGCTGGACGAGACCGACGGCAGGATCACGCGAATTCTCTCGTTTGTGATGGTGTTGAGCGGAGAGCGAACGGATGAGATGGGAACTCCGTTCACGGTTCGGATTCAACTGGAAAATGAGAACGGTCCATTCCAGGAGTTCACCGTCAATCCCGACGGTGAAGGCGCCTTTGATAATACAATCGTCGTTTTCCCTTTGAATCTCAACAATGATCCGGCGCATCCGGGTTTTGCGAACTTCCCGCAGATTGAAGGCCAGGGCATTCCTCCGTCGGTTTTTGACGGACAGTTCCTCGTCTTTGTCCGTCCATCCGTTACGGTGGATTTCGAAACCATTGAAGTGCGCATCGGCGCGGTCGTGACGACGGCGGAGCGCGAGCACCCCATTCGCTTCTCGTACTTCGACGGATTTCCCGGACGGATATCAGGCAACCCGGGTTGTGCTCAGGCGGATCCGGTTCCGGTGAGTCCCTTCGCTTTGGGCGAATTCTCCCCGGTCTGCCCGCCGCGCAACCGCACCAGTTTCCCCTTGGCTACGCCGGGTTTCGGAAATCGCGACGGCCATCTTTGCACGGACGCGCAGTTTACCGCGGGTCTTGCGGGTGGCGGCGGCGTCGTAAACGACAACATGCACGAAACTCCGTACGAATCCGGCATTGTCTTCATCAATGCAAGTACTGATCTTGTCCAGACGATCAGCAATGGTCTGGATACGGACGGCGACGGCGTTCCGGACAACGGCCCATACGGGTTTCATCAGGGCGACGGCTATCGCGTGGCGCTTCAGCGGTTCTTTGGTCAGCCCCCATATATTCGACAGGGCGGACTGGGCATGATCGGTGCGCGATTCCGCGGAGCGTGGTATCAGCCCACGGGCGTCTATGATCCGTTCTCGCGGTTTGGTCACACGGTCGCCACGATGCCGGACATCGACACATTCGGCATCGGCGTTGCGACGTCGGAACTGTTGATTTCCGCCCCTGATGGCGGCACGCCGGCATTTTTGCCTCCGATTGATTTGACGGCTCAACTCGCCGGCGTCTATGACCACAATCCGGCCAATCCGAACACGCGCGAGTTTGCTTCCGCGCCGTTTAATTTCAATAGGCCTTTCACGTCGGTACTCAGTGCTACTGTTCAGGTAACAGGCTCGGCGACGAATGTACCGAAGCTTCGCGTCGGATTGGCCGGCGGCAATGGCCGTCCGCTCGCGCCGGCTGGCGGCGTGAATCGCAGTCGCGATGTTCTGCTGTGGGGCGGCGCCGGCGCGCCACCGGCCGCAGACGAACTTCCGACGCTCGAGTACGACGAGTTCTACGGCGACACGGTCAATTTCTCGATCAATGCGCAGTTGCCCGAAGCCGCTCTGACACTGCTTCTCAGCGGGCAAGGCAATCTCGCTCTGGAGATTCTCCCTGACTGTGCATCCGCGCCGACGAGCATCAATGTCACTTCGGTCGAGTTGTTCGTCACGGCGCTGGTCCAGACCGGCTATATCGTCATGATCAACGGCGACGATTACACCTGTTCGGAATGCACCGGACTTGAGAATGCGCGCTGCATTCCCAATCCGGATAACGACCCCGAAGGCGGCGAGAACCGCCCGATGTCGTGGCCGTCGATGGCGTGCGACACCACGGTCAATCCTCCGGTTCGCCAGTATTGCTATCATGGCGAAGTCGGCAACTTCGCGGGCGAGCGGATATTTGACGCCTTCGGCTTTGCCCAACATGCCGGCGATCTGAATCTGGACGGCGTCGCGGATTTCGTCTGCGGCGCGCCCGGCAGCAGCAATGATCCGTTCATGCCCGATCTGTTCTGCGGCGACGAACCGAACCCGCTCACGCGAAACGGCAAGGTCTATGTCATCTACGGCACGCCGACGCTCGGCAGCGGGCGACCGTGCGACATACCGGAGCGTTTTGAGATTCGCGGCACGCACAACGACGATCAGTTCGGTCGAACACAGGGCAACGCCGGCGACATGGACGGCGACGGAAACGACGACCTCTTCTTCGCCGCGGAAGGCTACAACGCGCTCGGCGACGACTTTAACAACGACGGCCAGCCGGATGTGCCCAGCATCGGCAATGATGCCGGCTTCGTCGGCATCCTGTTCGGCCGCACATATGGCAATGCAACGCGGTCGATTCGCTGCGAACAAGTCGGCACGGCCAACTTCCCCGGCGTGAAGTTCATCGGCGGCGTCGCCGGCGCTCGACTCGGCGGTGGTCAGAAGTCATTCGACGCGGATGCAAATGTCTACAGCGCTGGTCAACGCGGGCAGCAGGGTGTCGCCAGCGCCGGCGATTTCAACCTTGATGGATTCCAGGACCTGCTCATCACGGCGCCGGGTCAGCCTTGGCCAGCTGCGAAGATCGAGTTCGAAGGTCCGGTGGCCGACGGCGAAATCGTGTCGGTCAATGGCATCCAGTTCGAGTTCGATACGAACAACAGCTTCCAGGCCGGCCGCGTTCGTGTGGAGTTAACCGCGACGGACGCGCTGACGGCCCAGCGCGCTCTGATCGAGGCGATGAACAAGCAGAACGCCGAAACGCTCGGCGTCGGCTCGCTCCAGTCGCAAAATCAGTTCCCGGCACCGCTACCGGATACGCCGACGATCAACTTCCTCCGCCGCACGTACACGCCGTTCTCAAATTGGGTAACGGCCACCGGCCCCGGCGGCGGCGCAACCAGCATCAAGGTGACCGAGTCGGTCCGCCAGGGCGTGGCGTATCTGGTCTTCGGCGATCCGACGCTCCTGTCGAACAAGACCTTCCTGCTGCCGCAGGACCTCAACCGCCGCAACAGCTCGGGCACGCGCGTTCTGCGAGGCATCGTGTTCGTATCCGGCTATGAAAAGGACAGCGGTCCGAACGATCCGACGCCCGATGAAGCGCCGATTACGGCGGTTCTCGGCTTGGGCGACGTGGATGGCGACGGCTTCGTCGATATCATTCTCGGCGCGCCGGAGGCGGACTTCATTAACATCATCGCTCCGAACGAGCGCCGACAGGCGTCGGGCGAGGCGTATCTGATCTACGGCAACAACTTCGGCCTGAACGCCAAGGCGACGCCGTAGTTTGTGCCGGCGCGGCGTCACTTGCGCGACGCGACCGGCGGCACGATAAACATCGCGGTACCTTCAGGGCGGCCTGTTCCATCTGGTGCAGGCCGCTCTTTTTTGTCTTCCGGTCATGTTCGGCTAACATGTATCGCGATGGACCCGCGTTTTGAGATCATTATCATCGGTGGCGGCCATGCCGGGGCGGAGGCGGCATGGGCCGCGGCGCGTCTTGGCGTGCCGACGCTGCTGATCACGATGGATCGCGCGGCCATCGGTCGAATGAGCTGCAATCCGGCGATCGGCGGGATCGGCAAAGGCCAGATGGTGCGCGAAATCGACGCCCTCGGCGGGCTGATGGGTCTGGCGACGGACTCGGGCGGCATCCAGTTTCGCATGTTGAATCGGCGCAAAGGCCCGTCTGTCTGGTCGCCGCGCGCCCAGTGTGATCGGGTGCTCTATGCCGACGCGGTTCAGCGCCTGCTGAACGAGACGCCGAACCTGACGATCACCGACGGCAGGGTGGACGAGATTTGCATTGATGATTCGAACTCGGCACAGCGCGTGACGGGCGTGCGGCTTGGTGACGGCCGGACGTTCACGTGCCGATGCGTTGTCATCACGACGGGCACATTTCTGCGCGCTCTCATGCATGTCGGCGAACGTCAGATTGAGGGCGGCCGCGTCGGCGAAGGAAGCGCTGTCGGGCTGAGCGCGGCGCTGCGCGGCATGGGCTTCGAGCTTGGGCGGCTCAAGACCGGCACGCCGCCGCGTCTCGCGCGCGATTCGATTGATGATGACCGGCTGGAAGTGCAGCCGGGCGACGAGCGTCCGGCGCCGTTTTCATTCATGAACGACGCGATCGGTCAGGCACAGATCAACTGCTGGATCACATATACCAACGAACGCACGCACGGGCTGATTCGCGACAATCTGCATCGCGCGCCGATGTATTCGGGGCAGATCGAGAGCACCGGCCCGCGCTATTGCCCGAGCATCGAGGATAAAGTCGTTCGCTTTGCCGGGAAGGACCGGCATCAGATTTTTCTTGAGCCGGAGGGCTACGACAGCGATCGCATCTACTGCAACGGCATCAGTACGTCGCTGCCGGCCGACGTGCAGGAGCCGTTTGTCCGCACGATCGACGGCTTGGAGCGCGCCCGCATCGTGCAGTTGGGCTATGCGGTGGAGTATGACTACGTGCCGCCGCATCAGACGCTGCCGACGCTCGAGACGAAGCTCGTCGAGGGGTTGTATCTGGCCGGTCAGATCAACGGGACCAGCGGCTATGAAGAGGCGGCGGGACAGGGCGTCGTCGCGGGGATCAACGCGGCGCTGCGGGTGCTGGGGCGCGACCCGTTCGTGATGCGGCGCGATCAGAGCTACATCGCCGTGATGATCGACGATCTGGTCACGCGCGGAACGATCGAACCGTATCGCATGTTCACCTCGCGCGCGGAGTATCGCCTGCTGCTTCGCGGAGACAACGCCGATGCGCGGCTGACGCCGCTGGGCCGCGAGATCGGCCTTGTCGATGATGCGCGTTGGCGGCGGTTTGAGCTGAAGCGAGCTGCTGCGGCCGAAGTGGAAAAGTGGGCACGCGTCGCGCGGCACAACGGGCTGAGCTATTGGGAGTGGCTGTGCCGCACGGACTGCGGCACGTCGGATGAACTGGACTGGGCGGCGTGGAAGCGGTCGCGGCCTGCGTCTCTTTCGGGTGCGAGCGACGCGCTGCTCGACGAGGCGCTGACGGCGGTACACATCGAGGCGAAGTATGGAGGGTACATCCGCCGTCAGGAGCGCGAAGTCGAGCGCTTCCGCCGGCTGGAGTCTCGTGCGATCCCGGACGGTTTCGATTTTGCGTCGATTGCGCAGCTACGCCACGAGGCGCGCGAAAAGCTCTCACGCATCGCCCCGCGCAGCATCGGTCAGGCACAGCGCATCAGCGGCATCAACCCGGCGGACATCGCCGTGGTGATGCTCTATCTCGACGCGCGGCGGCGCGAGCGGCGGTAGATCGATACATCAATTCTTCGCCGTGTGCTTCTTGTGCAGTGCTTCGAATTGTTCCAGCAGTTCTGTGAACTGTGCCATCGTATCTTCGATCGGCTGGGGCGTGTTCATGTCCACGCCCGCGAGGCGGAGCGTGTCGAGCGGGTATCGGCTGCTGCCGGACGCGAGAAAGGCCATCAGCCCTTCGACCGCGCCGGGCTGATTGTCGATGATGCGCCGGCCGATGTTGGTCGCGGCGCAGTGGCTTGTCGCATAGGTGTACACGTAAAAATTGCGATAAAAATGGGGAATTCGCAGGCACTCGGCGGCGGCCGACGGCTCGATGACGAGGCTGGGACCGTAATAACGCCGCACGAGTTCGCCATAGACGTTGCACAGTGTTTCGCCGGTGAGCGGCTCGCCGGCTTCGGCCATTTCGTGGATCTTCAACTCAAACTCGGCAAACATCGTCTGTCGAAAGACGGTGGTGCGGATGCCCTCGATCTGCTGCTGCAAGACGAGCATGCGCTCGACATCGTCGCGGGCGTTGCCGAGCAGATAGTGGGCGAGGACGACTTCGTTAACGGTTGAGGCGACTTCGGCGCAGAAGGTGGCGTAGTCGCCATAGACATATGGCTGTGCCTTGACGGTGTACCATGAGTGCATGGCGTGACCGAGTTCGTGGGCGACCGTGGAGCGATCGTTCATGGTGCCGCCATAGTTGAGCAGAAGGTAGGGGTGCGTGAGATAGGCGCCCCAGCAGTACGCTCCGCTGCGTTTGCTTTTCGTTTCATAAACATCGATCCAGCGCGAATCGAACGCGGTCTTGAGCGTGGCGACGTAGTCTTCGCCGAGCGGCCGCAGCGCCGTGAGTATCGTCTGAACCGCGTCCTCGTATTTGATCTTGTCTTCCTTGTCGCCAACGAGGGGAACGTACAAGTCGTAGCCGTGGATGTCGTCGAGCTTCATGATGCGCTTGCGCATATCGACGTACTGATGCAGCCGCCACGCGTTCTTATTGACGGTTTCGATCAGGTTGCGATAGACGCTCGGCGGAATGTTCGGCGAGCTGAGCGCCGCATCGAGCGACGACGGATAGCGTCTGGCTTTGGCGTTGAAGATGTGCTGCTTCACGTGCGAGTTGAGCATCGCGCCGAAGGTGCCCTTGAGCTTGGCATACGTGTCGTGCATGCCCATGAACGCCTCGCGGCGCACATCGCGGTTGCGTGAGTAGATCAGCTTCGAGTAAGTCGCGGCGCTGAGGCGAATTTCGTGGCCCTCGTCGTCGTGAACCGTCGGAAACTCGAGATCAGTGTTGGTGTAGAGGCTATAGATGTTGCTCGGCGCGGCCGCGATTTCGCCGGCCATCGCCAGCAGCTCTTCTTCGCGCGGTGAGAGGTAGTGGTTCTTTTCGCGCTGCAGGTCTTCAAGGGCGTGACGATAGACGGCCAGTTCCTTGTTTTCCGCCATCCACGATTGGATCGTCTCCCACGGCAGCGCGAGAATCTCAGGGACGAACCAGCTCGTTGCCTCGCTGACGCGCGTGCCGAGCGTCTGCACTCGATCGCTCCGGCCTTGCGCCGCGCTGATACTCATGTCCTGATGATAGCTCAATCCGGCATAGACCATGAGCCGGTCGTACTCCATGTACAACGTATCGCGGCGCTTGAGGCCGGCGAGCAGGGATGCGTCGGAATTGCCCAATGTGCCCTGGCATGCGCGCACGTCGGGTATCAAGGCTTCAACATTCTTAAAGGCGGCCTCGAAGGCGTCATCGGATTCGAAGACATCGGCGAGGTTCCACTTGTCCTTTTCAGCGATTTGATCGCGCGTTGGCGCGGTGACAGGCTCGCCGCTTTTTTCCTGCGCCATGATCTCGGACGGCCCGCCGCGATCGGCGAAGGGAAGGGGTGTCGGGACCAGTGCCAGTGTCGTCCATGAAAGCATGATGATGGCGGCCTTTCGTGCTGGGTTCATTGTCGACGCCTTTCATTTGAATTGAGCGGCCGACGTTTGATGGCTCATTTGCAAGCGTCGTTGCCGGCGGAAAAATCAACGGCAACCATGCTGCATATCGCGGATTGTAACCTTGGGGTGTATCGTCGCCAGCGCGTGGAGCCGTGACGATTCATTCTTCGAGAACGAAGTCTTCGGTGGGGTTTGATTGCTCCGCGGCCCAGGCGACGGCGTCGATGACATACGTTTTTCGCATCTTGATGAACATCGTGCCCGCGTTTAACAGTGCCGGCGGATGCGGGTACAAATCGTCCAGCATGATGGCCACGAAACCGTGGCGATCGGGCTTTTCGCGTGCCGTGCGAAGCTCCCAGTCGATCCAGGGGTCCATGAACGTGGTTTGCCCGACGATGCACAAGACGACGTCGGCGGCAAGAATCTGTTCGCGCAGCGCTGCCTTGATAGGTTCGGCGGCAGGGCTGTCGGGTTCGATGGCGCAGCGGGCCTGATAGGATTCGATGTCTGAACAGGTCCACGGCCAGGAGTCGATCCGGCGGGCGATCAGCTCGTGGTCCGGTTCGTTGCAGACATAAATCTGGAGGGCTGTTTCGGACATCAATAATGTTGAAAATCGTATCACAAAAACCTGCCCCCGACGATGGGTTTCGACCGTATACTTAGGGCATGGGGTTTAAGCGTGTAGTTGGAATCAACGTTCGCGGCCCCGCGGGCGAGATTCTGACGCGCTGGACTATGAATCATGCAAACAAGGATCATCCAGGAAATCACTGTCCCGAAAGCCGAGGTACGGATCATGCTCGGACGGACTCGACGAAGCTTCGCTCTGGTGACCGGCATGATGACGGTGCTTTTCTATGCCGGCGCTATGGCGCGGGCTGATGGACCGGCGCGCGATTCGGTTACCGCAACCACGCCTGATGCCGAAATCGCTTCACTGCTTTCTCAACTGTCGAGTCCGAACTGGACGGCACGAGAGATCGCCACGGTGCGTCTGGAGCGTTTAGGCCCGTCGATCTATGACGAACTGCGCGATGCCTATCGTCGATCGGGCGACTTCGAATCGCGCCATCGCATCAAGCGCATTGCCTATGAGATCCATCTGAACGAGCGCGTCGGACCGGTCCGCGCGTTTCTGGGCATTCAGCATTCGCCGGCCGATATCACTTGCGAAGTCGACGGTCGCGTTCCGCCTGGCGCGACGGCGCTTCACATCCGCAATATTGTGCCCGGCTCCGCCGCGGCGATGGTCGGCATGCGCGGCGGCGATCTACTTCTGGGACTCAATGGAGAGGCGTCGACGCTGCAGCGTCCAGCCACGATGTTTGTGTCGTGGATCGGCGAGCAGCTTCCGGGCACGGTCTGCACGATTCGTATGTTTCGCGGCGGCGAAGGACGCTTGCTGAGCAAGGCGCGGTTGCCGGGCTTCGATGCGAGAGCGTTTCAGAAAGCGAAGGTTGAGGAAGTACGATGGGAGGCCGATGCGCGACTGCCTGAAGGCGCGGCAGGCCTGAAGCTGGTTGATGCATCCCGCATGGATTCGCGACTGGAGCTTGAGACGGGCGATGTGATCGTAGCGCTGGATGGGGCGCTGTTGTCGCCGGGCACTGCGGCCGAGCAGTTGTCGCAGTGGGCACATCGCAAGAAGAGTGCCGTGAATGACGAGGATGCGGATGAAGATGGCGTTCAGCTTGCGCCGCGGCTTCAGATCGTCGCGGGCAATATGCAGGTCATGGGCGGCATCGCGACTTCGTTGCCATCCATCCAGATCATGCGCGGCGGAGAGGTCATTGAGTTTGAAGTGACGCTCTTGGCGCGACCGGCCAATCTGGACGGCGGCCGCGCGTTTCAGCGGAAGACGACGGCCCGGGCGGTTCGAGAGGCAGAAGCGACGTTTGACGCGCTTTGGAGCGAGCACTTTCAGACGGCGGGGCGCACATCCGATCGGATCGACGGCGAGTCCATGTGGCGTCTGGAGTAGCGGTTATCTATTGCGCCGAGGTCAGTCGTTCGCGCTGTCTTGGTCTTGCTTGGGCAAGTCTGCATCAAGCTTCTTCGTGATGACGGGATAGACGGACGCCGCGCAGTGCAGCGCGCCGGCGCGGCGCTGGCTTTCGCCGCAGCGGATCGGCACGATGCGTACGTCCGGACCGCAGGCCTCGCGGAAACGCGCTGACGCGGCATCGTCGAGGGCGGCGTAAAGTCCACCGATCACCGGCATGAGATACAGGCCGCGTGCGTGAATGCCGTTGATGGGGTTGATCGCGCGGTTGCCGTCGCCGAACCCCGGGACGGTCACGACATTCCAGCCCCATTCCCGCAGCGTCTGCACAAGAAGCTGATGATCCTCCGCCTGCCGGGCGAATGAGCGCAGGTAGGCCTGTGTGTGCCGGTTGGAGGACTTGGCGACGCGATGGACGAAGACATCCATCGCGACGAGGAACAGACGCAGATTGCCGACGTGTGAATCGACCGGCGACGTTGAAAACGCGCGGGCGAAAGATTCCGAGAAGCGACCTTCGCGATTGACCTGCCGCGCGAGCGCCGGGCTGATATGCCGGAGATAATCTTCCGGGCGGCCGGCGTCCAGCGCCGCGACTGCGGCTTCGGCGTCGGCGGCGCCGAGGTGCCCGTGCTTTGACATCGCCTCAACGCCGGCGCGGAGGACGAAGTTTGCGCCGGCCTGCCAGTCGCAGACGAATGCCGTCATCGTGTCACCGACGGCGCGCACGCAGAGATCATTGTCGATGTGGAACGAGACCGCCGGCAGGATGCGGCATTCATCCACGCCGAATTCGTCTTTGAACGAGTCAATCGTTTCTTCTCGCGAAAGGCCGAGGGCGATGTTGCGGGAGATCTCGGCTTCGCCGATCAGAAGAATGCGCCGGCCGCTCTTCGGATCGCGGACGGCCATCAGGTTTCCACCCTGGAAGAGCAACGGCGATTGGCGCACGGCGTGCCCCGCGGCGGCGAGGCCGTTCATGGCGAAGGAATCGCCCGGCACGAAGAGGGAGCCTTCCTCGCGGCGGCTGGCATACCGCGGCGCGAGCGTCGCAATCGACGCGGGTTCGCCATTGTCGTCGAGCAGCACGCCGGCCTTGCCATTGTCCTGCGCCCATTGCGTAACGGGCAAGGGTTCACAGATCAGTGTGAAAGTGCCGGAGCGGGCGGCGGGCCAGGAACGCGATGTATCGAGAAACGTCGTGAGCTGGTCTTCGCGAATGGACGCGATGATATGTGCATCGGGCAGCGCTTCGACCAACTGCCGCGCGATGTCGATCGAACCGCCGTCGCCTTGGTCGAGCCAGTCGTCGCCGCGCGTGAGTTGGAGGCGGATCGTGCCGGTGTCGTGTTGGCCGGATTCGACCGCCACGCGAAAATGCGGAGCGCGGCGAGACGCATCAAACGACCAGCGCCGATTGAATGCGGCGAGCGTCTCCGCGTCTTGGTCGTTTGAGAGAAGCGAGACTATCTCAGCGAGGAGCGGATCGGGCGAATTCGATCCGTCGTTCGCCGCCCTGAACTTCGAGAGCAATTCGATCGGCAGGCCGATCTCGCGCAGCTGTGCCAGCCGTTCGGCATCGCTCATGGCCGCGAATTCGGCCGCGCCGAGGGCGTCAATGGCCATGACTGTCGTGGAAAGAAGCCCGTTTTTGGCGAGCCGCTGAGCGACGATCTCAGCGGCGCGTCGCGTCGCGGAATCGGCGCCTTCGGGCAGGGCGATCGGCCAAGGCGTCGATGTCGCATCGAGGATCGGCGCGCGAAATCCACGCAGCGGCGGAAATATCTCGGGCAGCGACGCACGATACTGAAGCACATCGGCGGGCGTTTCGTGAACAATGACGATCGGATCGAACGCGACCGGCGACTGCGAGCGCACTGTCGTCGCCGCTGACAGAAAGACGGCCAGCGCGAGAAACCCAGGGCCTTGACGTGCGGACGAACTCATCGGCGCTTCCTCGATTTTGTACCGGTCTGAGGGCGCGGCGGGCGGGACAGGCGGATATACACCGCGACGAAAAGCAGCATGGCCGCGATCAGCGTCAACCAGGCCAGTGGTTTTTGAATCCATGCGTCGCTTTTTCGCGATTCGAGACTGTCGGATTTATCGTTAACGGCAGGCAGCGCCGCAGACAGGTCTTCGCGCGCGTCGGAGGCATCGTCGGTAGATGCAAAGTCTTCGTCGCGGACAACGACGTGAAACTGCTCCTGATACGACGAGCGAATCATTCGATCCGCCGCGCGCCGAAGAAACGCCTCGTCGGCGTTCAGATCGGCCAGCGTGCCGCCATTGAGCGGATGATCGCGGATTTGATGAAGGACCGCTGCTTCGACGGTCGGTTCGTCCGGCGTCTGAGCCGAAGCTGAGCCGTCGCCGATGGTGATCATCGTAAACAGAGCGAATACGAGCAAGACAATCGAGCCATTTGTGCGCGCCATTGGGCCGCGGGGCGAATTTCGGCGGGCGCTTTGGATTGCGGCGGACATCATCTAAACGTTATGGCCGCTCCATGAAAAAGCAAAGGGCCGCCCGAATGAATTCGAGCGGCCCTCACAATGTTGACTTGCTGTTCCGGTGTCGCGATGGACTACTGGTTCATCAGTGCGTCTACCATTCCGGTGACGTCGAGATCGTTAACCACGCCGTCGCCGTTGAAATCGCCGGGGCACAGGTGTTCGGGATCAACCGACGACTGGAGCGCCGCGGCCGTAAACTCGACCACGTCGCGGCCATCGACCAGACCATCTCCCGTCAGATCGCCCGCGACGACCGGTGCGACGGCGTTGCATTGAACGTCGATCACGCTCAGGCGAACGTTGTCAATCTGCCAGCCGCGGAAGTTGTTCACGAAAGCATCGTTCGTGTTGAAGTTGAACGTGAGTGTGACGTTCTGACCGGCATACGGCGTCAGATTTACCACGCGCTCGACCCACTGCGACGAGCCGAGTCCGCCAAAGGCGGGTTGATCTACCGTCACGCCGTTAATTCTGACCGAAGGCCAGTCCGATAGGGCAAAGGCCTCGCGCTCAAAGTTTGAGCAGTACCGAAGCTCTGCTGTGAGTGTATCGGGGATGGCGACATCGACCGAAAGGTTGCCGTTGGCGACCGCGCCCGTTTCGTAATTACACGTCGAGGTCTGGCCGAAATAGGCCCACTGCCCGCTGCTGCAATTGGCCGGGGCAACCGGGCAGGACGACGTGACATTCCAAAGGCCCGTCGCGCTCCAGCCGACCGGCAGGCCGGCGTTGAAGTTTTCGTCGATGATGTTGACCGTGACGGCCTTGCCGACCTGGGGCGTGAATGCGACGGCCGGCGCGGTATCGGGCAGGTAGACGATTCCGCCGAGATGGCCTTCGGCGCTGACATAGTATTCGGCCTCCGCGCCGCAATCGCACGGCGGCAGCGTGGCGCGATGGAGATTCCCACCGAGGGCGACAAGCGGCTCGGTCTGGAATGGACCGTCATCATAGCGATAGTGCAGCGTCGGCGAGCCGGCCAGCAGATTCTGCGAACCGGGTTCGATCGACACGTCGAAACTTACGCTGCGGCACGCGGGCATCACGTCGATCGGTGCTGGCCCGGCGAGATTGATGAACAAAGGCGATGGCGTGGGCACAACGGTCAGCGCGGTGACCGACGCCGGCGTACCCGGCTTGAAGAGGCCGATCGTGATGAGATCGTGTTCTTCGGACGGCGCGACATTGGCATCGAAACGGAAGTTGTACATCGTGCCCCAGCGTAGTGCGTTGGCATTGACATTCTGCGCGAAAGTCTGCGTCGACCACGTCAGCACGCCGTCGGTGGTGCTGGCCGTCCAATCGGTGAGGCTGTACGGCTCGCCGCTGTGATAGTCGACATCGCGAAAACCGATGTTTGTGATCTCGGCGCCGCCGACGGGTACGCTGAATGATCGTGCCGAACGATCGGAGTTCTGATTGAACAAGGCATATTCGTAGTGCCATGTGCCATTGCCATTGTCGGATGCCTTCGCGGCGAGGATCATCAGGCCTTCGTTGGGAACACGGATATCCGTCTCGACGACGCTGGGGTCGTTCGCCTTCCAGGCGCGAATCGCCTGTATCTGCTGAACAGTTGAACCGTTAAAGACCATGTTCATGCCGGCATCGAATGAAATCGGGCGATAGGAGCAATTGTTGTCGGCGTTGCCGGCGGCCGCGTCGTCCTGCGTGATGTAGGCGGTCTCGACAAAATACAATGCACCGGCATTGAGCGTCGGATTGATGTCGTTTGTCTTCGCTTGCGTGCGGCCGGCGATTTGACTCGGTCCCGTCGGATTGAAACCGAATGGATAGGGAAAGACGCCCGTGAAAGCATTAACTTCGGATTTGGGGCCGAGACCGGATGAGTTTCGGCTGGCCGTGTATGGATCAGAGCAGCCGATGCCCAGCGTGTCGCAATCGGTCGCGCTGCAGCCGAGTTGGCACAAGTTCTGGCTGAGCGCGCAGAAACCGTGCTTGAGCCAGCTTTGACCGAGCTGTTCGAAACGTCCGCCCTTCAGGCGGAATATATTCTGGGAGATGACCGGGTGGCGTGCGCAGATCGGGTTGTTGATGTCGCCGCAATCATACCACCATAGCGTCTGGTTTCCGATGTTGCACGATGTTGTCGCGACGGAAAACGCTTTGGTGTCGCCTGAGGGACCAAAATTTACCACGTCGTTTGGGCCCACACCCGAGACGCCAACGCCGCCGACAATGACGTCCGGTCCGTTCGGCGCGCGGGGCGCGCCGCCATCATCGGCGAACATTGGCTCTGCTTCCGAGACATCGTCGCCGCCTGCGAAGTCGACATACAGTCGAAGGTCCATCGTGCCGATCTGCTTGCCGGCCAGCGATTCACCGTTCAATAAACTCGCAAGCGCCGGAGCGACTCGCACGTCCGCGCGTCGAATGTCGAGATAAAGGCCTGTCGCGTTGTTGGCGAACATCGACTTGGCGTCGCTCAACTCGAACAGAATGCTGGGGCTGTCGGCGGAGGTAAGGACGGCCTTGAAGTGCCCGCCGTTGCTGCCTGGTTCGACTTGCAGGATGAGTCCTTTGAGTTTCGTTTGCTTTCCGTTGAATTCGAGGGAGGCGGATTCGGGAAATCGCACGCCGCCGCGAGAAACTTCCAGCAACTGGTTCGCGCTGGTCAGAAGGGTCAGGTCGGAACGATCGTCTACGCTGAGCACGAGGGCCGCCGGCGATCCATTTGCGGCGTCATCGGCTTCCGATCGAATGACAAGGCCGAGCGAATCAAGCTGGTCGCGATCAAGCGTGATCGCGGCATGGCCTCCGGCAGCGGTCCAGATGACATCGGCCTGTGCGGAATTGACGTCACAGGCGATTGAAGCTGCGCAAACGGCGACTAAGCAACCATACTTCAACATAACTTTTACCTACCTCCCTTTGGTGAGACTTGCGGCGCGGCGAGTCTTTTTGAAACCTCGACCGTTGACGAACGGCCGAGCCTTGTGCTTCGGAATGAAATGCAAAAACCATTCTGCTCCGTCGGATGACGTACGGATTCGAAGGCGCGGCGAGCCGTTGTGACTCGTGCGCGGGTTTGAGCGAACCTCGACCCATATCGTAGCCTCCGGATTGTACTGCCAACAAGGGGAAACGCATGGGAAAGTGGGCGATTTTATGTGGTCGTGCGTTTCGTTCAGAGCGCTGCGGAATGTTGCGCATGGCGCTGCGGTTGGAGTTGCCAAGGAACGGGGGGCTGTTGGGCTTTGCCTTATAAGTCGAATTGCATTGTTCGCCTTACGTTCGGTATCGCCGAGTAGACGTCGCACGTGACTCAAGTGTAGGGAATTATTGAAGATATGGAATGTCGTGTTTCGGGGTGAGATGATGGATTGGGTGTTGGGGGGGGGGAATCGGGAACATGGTCCCCGCCGGCCTGTGAACATATGGAGACCTTGTTGACTCGGTTCGGATTGCGTCCCGATTCCTGCTGGCTTTCCCCAACTGGGGGCGTCGAATCAGTTTCAGCCAATAAGCGTCGGCTTTTTAGGGTTGAAATTCGAGGCAGCTTCCTGATACAGTAGGTCTTCGTATTGACCACCCGAGGTCATCATCGAGGGGAAGTTCGGTATCTCGACACAATCCCTGTTATTGGGCTTGCGCCGGAGTTTCCCGTTCCCGCTCGGCGAATGGAGCGGGTTGCTGTTTGGGGGCAACTTCGATCTCGAAACATCGAGCGGAAAATCCGATTGTAGGTATGACCGGACGCCCCGGAGTGAATTCTGGAGCACGCACCTTCATGTGAGGGATGCGTGCCTCATCGTATTTATACGGTTCTAGATTGCGTAGGGAAGGTAGATCATGAAGCAGAAAAATCGTATCGCGTGGACGGCCCTTGCACTTTGTTTATGTATCGGCTGGATCGTCACCGGCACATGGGCTGATTCATCGAACGACTCGGTCAGCAACGATCCGGGTCAGAATCCGAATGTGATCATCGTCGACGGTAAGAAAGTCTTGCTGCCCGACGAACAGAAGCCGGCGCAGACTGACGTGAAGCCGGCCCCGTCCGGCAAGGGCGCGCTGTCGGACGAACGCCAGCGCTATCTCGATGAACTGGCCGCAAAGGCCGCGGCGACTGCTGCATTGCTCGACGAATCGCCCGACGACTTTGACGGCGCTGATCCGCGCGGCGGCGGCCTCGGCGCATGTTGCGACACAAGCACGGGCGCATGCACCCTCCGCGACCAGCCTTCGTGTGCTGCCGTCGGTGGATTATTCCAGGGCGTCGGCACGGCCTGCACGCCGGACAACCCTTGTGCGCAGCCTATCACCTGCGATCTTGGCGTTCCTTTTTCGCACGTCTCTCAGTTTCCGCCCCATCCGCAGTTTGATCCGTTTGCATTCTTCATCAGTGACGTCGACGCCAGCAGCATCGCCGCGCAGGGCTTCAACTCAACCGGTGGTGAAATCACGCGCATCCGCTGGTGGGGCATCGAATTGAGCGGCGCGACGAACTGCACGCGAGCAAACAATAACTTCAACATTACGTTTTTCGCGGATGCCGGCATTCTCGGCAGCCAGCCGACAACTGCCACACCCGAAATCGTCGCCCAATACTCAAACCTGACCGCTCAACGGCGAAGGGCACAATCCTACGCGTTCGACGGCACGCAGATGTCGTACAACGGCCAGTTGCTTTGGGAATACACGGTCGTGCTTCCGCAACGCACGGTATTGCTGAACGGCTGGGTTGCCATTCAAGCGACAGCCGACGGGACGCCGTGCAACTTCCGCTGGCTGAGCGCTGCTTTCGGTCCGGGTCACCTGGAAGTGAACGGTCAGCCGGTCAATGATCCGAGCGGCCAGATTCAGGACGTGACCTTGTGCCTTGGCGGCGACGCCTCATCGGTGCAGGGCACCTGTTGCGACGACTCCGTTCAGGGAGGAAATTGCCAGGAGAACGTTGAGTCCATTTTCTGCACGGACTTCGGCGGCGGCGACCATCGCTTCCGTGTGGATACGACATGTGCAACGCTGACGCCGCCTTGCGGCTCAGTCACGGGTTCCTGCTGCGTCGGCGCGGCATGCTCGATTACGACGGCGCCCGATTGCGCCCAGCAGGGCGGCTCGTTCATCTCGTTCGAAGACTGCGAGCCGAATGTCTGCGTCGGCGCCTGCTGCATCGGCACCGGCGAGTGCCTTGAAATCACCGAAGACGATTGCTTCGGTCAGGGCGGCCAGTTCTTTGGGAACGGAACGCTGTGTTCGCAAACCGCTTGCCCCGGCACCGGCCGATGCTGTTTCAATCAAGGCCAGGATTGTGAAGTTCGTACGCAGTCTGCGTGCGCCCAGATCGCCGGCAGCCGGTGGGATGCCGGACTGACGTGTTCTTCACCGTGCCCGATTCCGCCGGTTAACGACCTATGCACCGGCGCGATTCCGATTACCTGCGGCGAGACGATTACGGTCGATACAACGATCGCCACGGTGGATCCGAGCGATCCGACGTTCCCATGCCGTGTCGGTGGAGCGACGCAAGGTACGGCAACGATCTGGTTCACGTTTGTGCCGACAACGTCGTCCGCCACGATCCGCACCTGCGGCAGCCTCGGACCGGATTCGATGCTTCAGGTCTTTGACGGCTCATGCGGCGCCTTCGGTCCGCCGCTGGCCTGTAATGATGATTCGTGCGGTCTGCTTTCCAGCCTTTGTGTGTCCAACCTGATCGTTGGAAATACATATTACATTGAGTTGGCCGGCTGGGGCGCGGCGAGTCCGGGCGTCTATTCGCTTGAAGTGGTATGCCCCGGCATTACGTGTGCGTCCACCGGCTCGTGCTGTCTGCCCAGCGGTGCTTGTTCTGTCATCACCGAGCCGGCGTGCCTTTTGGCCGGCGGCGACTACAACGGCGACAGCACGACGTGCGGCACGCTTGGCGCATGCTGCATGGATGAAGAGTCGTGCGTACTCTCGAATCAGCAGTGCTGCCAGGCGGCGGGCGGTGCGTTCCTGGGTGAAGGCACCAACTGCGGCGATGCCGCGGGCGATCCGATCGAATTCTCGGCCAGCCCCAATCAGGGCATCCCCGATGCCAGTCCGACGGGCATTGTCAGCACCATCAACGTTCCCGCCTCGTTCACCGTTGGCGATGTGAACGTCAAGTTGAGTATCACGCACACATGGGTGGGTGATCTGTGCGTCGAACTGGAACACAGCGGCATCACCGTTCCGCTGATCCAGCGAATGGGAGCCGACACCGGCGTTCCCTGCCATACAGGCACACCGTTTGGTTGCGCTTCCGACAACCTGGTCAACATCGTCCTCGACGACGCCGGTACCGGCGGCCCGATCGAGTCGCAATGCGTTCTGAATCTGACATCCCCCCCGAACTACACACCCTTCAGCCCGCTGTCCGCCTTTAACGGTTCGCTGTCGAACGGCGACTGGAACTTGCGCGTCATCGACAACGCCGGCGGCGACCTTGGCACGTTCGTCTCATGGTCGGTCATTCTCGATGGCGTCGGTTTCAATCCTTGCGACACCGAGCCTGGCGCGTGTTGTTTCAGCGAGGGTACCGGCGATTGCCAACTCCTCAACGCGGTTGATTGTGTATTGGCCGGCGGCCGATTCACGAGCGGCGGCACATCGTGCACGGGTGATGTCTGTGTTCCCCGCGGCGCCTGCTGCGACATCGTGACGGGCGGCTGCGAGCAGTTGACCGAAGAGTCCTGCAATGCCATTCCGACGGGCAACTTCCTTGGCGACTTCTCGAGTTGCGCGCTGTGCCCGGTTATCACCGGCTCATGCTGCAACGCCGATGGCACCTGCACGGCGAACACCACACATAATCCGTGCGTCGCCGGCGGCGGCTCGTTTACGCCCGGCGGAACCTGCGGCACCGTGGGGGCCTGCTGCCTTGAGGACACGTCGTGCTTCCTGACCACGGAAGCATGTTGCCAGTTCGGTGGCGGGGCCTATCTGGGCAACGATACGAACTGCGGCGAATCGGCCGGCGATCCGACGGAGTACACGGCCAGTCCGAACACGCCGTTCGGCCCGGCAACCGGCTTCGCCAATCTCTCCGTTCCCGACTCGTTCACGATCGGCGATGTGAATATTCATCTCAACATCACGCACACGTGGGTCGGCGACATCGTGATCGACATCGAGCACAACGGCACGACCGTTCGGATCATCGAGGGTCCGGGCGTTGAAGCGGCTCCGCCGTTCGGCTGTGCCGAGGACAATTACAACAACATCATTCTCGATGACGAAGGCACTGGCGGTCCGATCGAGAATCAGTGCGTTGCAAACCTGACGTCTCCGCCGAGTTACACGCCGAACAATCCGCTGAGCGCGTTTGACGGATTGGACGCGGCCGGCATATGGAATATCTCGCTCATCGACACGTTCCCCGGTGAGGATGACGGCGTGTTGATTTCGTGGACCGTCGAGATCGACGGCATCGGATTCAATCCGTGCGACACCGAGCCGGGCGCCTGCTGTTTCAGCGAGGGCATCGGCGATTGCCAGCTTCTGAACGCCATCGACTGCGCCGTGGCCGGTGGCCGCTTCCAGGGCGGCGGCACGGCGTGCGCCGGCGACATCTGCGTCCCGCGCGGTGCGTGCTGCAACACGTTTGACGGCAGTTGCGAACGCGTGACGCAGGCGCAGTGCGCCGCGATGCCGAACGGCAGCTATCTCGGCAACTTCACCTCTTGCGGTCAGTGCCCGATCATTCTGGGCGCGTGCTGTCTGCCGGACATGAGCTGCGTACCTGACATCCGCGTGACACAATGCGATCAGCTTGGCGGCGCGTTCCTTCCGGAAACGGGCTGCGGAGATGCCGCCGGTGATCCGACGACTTATGCCGATAGTCCGAACGCTCCGATCAACGATCTCCAGAATACGACCGTGACGACGAACGTTCCCGACAGCTTCACGATCGGTGACGTCGATGTCTTTATTGACATTACGCACACGTTCCTCGCGGACCTCGATATCGACGTGATTCACGGCGGTACCACGGTTCGCATCATGCAGGACCAGTGCGGCGCCAACGACAACATGCAGATCACCTTCGACGACGAGGGTACGGCCATCGTCTGTGCGACACCGACGGTGGGCACGTACATTCCGTTCAGTCCGCTTTCAGCTTTTGACGGCATGAACGCCTTCGGTGACTGGACGCTGAATGTATTCGACGACGCAGGCGCCGATCAGGGCACGTTGGTGGCGTGGTCGGTGATCATTGACGGCATCGGCATCAATCCGTGCGACACCGAGCCGGGCGCCTGCTGCTTCAGCGAGGGCATCGGTGATTGCCAGTTGCTCAATGCGGTTGACTGCTCGACGCAGGGCGGCCGCTTCCAGGGTGGCGGCACGGCGTGCGCCGGCGACATCTGCGTCCCGCGCGGCGCGTGCTGTAACACGGTCACCGGCAGTTGCCAGCAGCTCACGCAGGCCCAGTGTGCCGCGTCGCCAAACGGCAACTATCTCGGCAACTTCACGCCGTGCAGCGGTTGCCCGGTGGTCGTCGGTTCGTGCTGTCTGCCGAATCTGTCGTGCATTACGAACACGCAGTTTGCCCCATGCACGTCACAGGGTGGCACCTTTAACCCCGGCGGCAATTGTGATGTGGTCGGTCCGTGCTGCCTCAGCGACGGCACCTGCAATATCGCCACCCAAGTCTGCTGCGAAGCCGCGGGCGGCGCTTATCTCGGGGACGGTCTGAACTGCGGCGAAGCCGCAGGCAATCCGTCGACTTATACGGACAATCCGAATGCGCCCATCAATGACAATCAGAACACGACGGTGAACATCAACGTCGCGGATGGTTTCACGATCGGCGATGTCAACGTCTTCCTCGACATCACCCATACGTTCCTCGCGGACCTTGACATCGACGTGATTCACGACGGCACCACGGTTCGCATCATGCAGGATCAGTGTGGCGCCAATGACAACATGCAGATCACCTTCGACGACGAAGGTGTACCCATCGTTTGTGCCACGCCAACGGTCGGCACGTACATCCCGTTCAGCCCGCTGGCGGCCTTCGACGGCATGAACGCCGGCGGTCAGTGGACGCTGAATGTGTTCGACGACGCCGGGGCCGATCAGGGCTTCCTTGTTTCGTGGTCGATGATCATCGACGGTGTCGGTGTAAATCCATGCGATACGGACCCGGGTGCCTGCTGCTTCAGCGAGACCGTAGCGGATTGTCAGCTCCTGGATGCCGTTGCGTGTGCGTCGGCCGGCGGCCGCTTCCAGGGCGGCGGCACGGCGTGCGCGGGCGATATCTGCGAAATCCGCGGTGCATGCTGCGATCCGACCACCGGCGCATGCACTCAGCTTTCGCAGGCGGCCTGCACGGCGTCGGGTGGAAACTGGCTCGGCGGATTCACCAATTGCAGCCAGTGCCCGATCGTGATTGGCGCATGCTGTCTGCCGACCGGTGGCTGCACGACGGGCGTTCAGTTCAATGCGTGCAACTCGCAGGGCGGCGCATTCCTGCCGAATCAGAATTGCGGCGACTCGGCGGGAGATCCGACGACGTATTCGGCCTCGCCGAATCAGGCGATTCCGGACAACAGCCTGACGGGTGTTTCGAGCACGATCAACGTCCCCGATAGCTACACCGTGGGCGATGTGAACGTACGGTTGAACGTCACGCACACATGGGTCGGTGATCTCTGCATCTCGCTCGAGCATGGCGGAACGACCGCTCGCTTGATTGACCGCATGGGCGCCGATACCGGCGCTGCGTGTCACAACGGCACGCCGTTTGGTTGTGCGCAAGACAACCTCGTGAATATCGTGCTCGACGACGAAGGTACGGTGACGATCGAGGGCGCCTGTGCGCTGAACCTCACATCTCCACCAAACTACATTCCGAACGAGGCGTTGTCGGCCTTCGACGGTATGAACTCTTCGGGTGCGTGGACGCTGACAGTGATCGACAACGCCGGCGGCGATTTTGGCACTTTTGTTTCGTGGGATCTCATTCTGGATGAACCCGGCGTCAATCCGTGCGATACGACGCCCGGCGCCTGCTGTGTTGGCGAAGCCGACACGGATTGCAGCCTCCAGACGGTCGTGGATTGCGCCGCCCTCCAGGGCCGATACCAAGGCCCCGGCTCGACTTGCACGCCAGGCATCTGCGTCATCCGAGGCGCGTGCTGCGATACGGTTCTAGGCACTTGCGAACAGTTGACACCGGCTCAGTGTGTTGGCGGCAATCTCGTGTATCAGGGCAACTTCACGAACTGCTCGACGGCCAACTGTCCTCAGTCGACGGGTGCCTGCTGTCTGGCATCCGGCGGCTGCGACAACGGCCGAACGTTCGCGCAGTGCACGTCATCCGGCGGAAGCTGGGAAGGCCCGAACAGCACATGTGCGGTTGTTGTGGGTGCGTGCTGCCTGGGCGGTGACGAATGCGTCCTGACGTCGGCTTCCTGCTGTGCGAGCATCGACGGCGATTATGCCGGCGCTGGCACCAATTGCGGTGGTCCTTCGGGCAATCCGACGACTTACTCGCAGTCGCCCAATGCGACGATTCCGGACAACAACCCGACGGGCATCACGCGGACGATCAACGTGCCGGATTCGTTCCCGATCGCCGATGTGGATGTGAGCGTGCAGATCAATCACATCTTCGTCGGGCAGCTCATCATTCGCGTCACGCATAACGGCGTGACACGGACCATCGTCGATCAGATCGGCCGGCCGGCGATTGACAACTTCGGCTGCCCGCAAACGAACCTCAACATCCGACTGGATGACGAAGGTACGGGTGGTGCGGTTGAGAATGCGTGTTCCGGCGCGTTCGGCACGCCGTTCCCGACATCGCCACCGAACTTCATCCCGAACCAGTTGCTTAACTCCTTCGATGGCATGGATGCGGCCGGCGACTGGTCCATCACGGTCATCGACGCGGCCGGCGGCGGCGTTGGAACGCTGGTTTCGTGGAGCCTGCACATCGACGGCTTCGGCGGCGGCGCATGTTCGTCCACGACGGATTGCTCAACGTGTCCGGGCGATACGAACGGCGACGGCGTACTGAACGGTGCAGACGTTCGCTCGTTCAGCGATTGTGTCCTCGGTTTGGGTGGTGATTGCCCCTGCGGCGACATGAACAATGACGGCGGCGTCAGCATGGACGACGTACCGGGCTTCGTGAACACGCTGCTTCAAGGCACGGGTTCTTGTGGACAGGTTCCGGTTTGCACCACCTGCATGGGTGACGGCAACGGGGACGGCTACATCGACGGTGAAGACTGCCAGGCCTTTGTGACCTGCATCCTCGCAACGCCCGGCGGCTGTCCCTGCGCCGACATGAACAACAGCGGCTCGGTCGATATGGGCGACGTTGAAGCCTACATCAATGCGATGCTTAGCAGCGGACCGTGCCCGTGATGCAGTATGTCCAAATGTAGCTGCTCGACTTGCCTTGTGATGTAAGCCAAGCTGATACATTGGGTTAGAGGTTGTTTTGACTTGCGATTTCCCGGGGATCGTCATGCAAATGGCGGTCCCCGGTCTTTTTTTCGTAATCCGCGATCTGTAACATCGCCTGTAGGCAATGAGCGGCCTATCGAAGTCGAGCGTGTATCTCCAACGTGCTTGGCGGCAGTGAGTTACGCAAGCCAATCAGATCGAGCCAAGGAAACGGCCGCACGCTTCGATCGGGATTTTCTTGAATTGACCGGCGGAAACTTCTTGCGGTCGCGAATTGTTTTCGATAGCATAGCTTGCTGGTGCTCCGGTAATCGCCTCGTCGACTGTCCGACCATGATCGTTCGACAGGCCATTTCGCAAGCGCCGCTAAGTCTGTGCAAGGCGAGCCGATCGGGTAAATTCTGAGGTGGGCAGTGGTCGTGGCCATTCGGCCAGTAAAGTCGGCCGGTTGCTCAACAGTACGACATTTTGATGTGCTTGACTATTGAGAATGCGTTCTAGTGTGAATTGCGAAGCCCATGCAGGGCTTCGTGGGTTGCTGCATTCTCGACGTTGGGTTGAGCATTGATAAAAGTAGCTTTTTTTCGCTCTTGCACGTTTGTTGGTTGCCTATCGAGGTTTTAAAGGAGATTCGCAATGCACAAGGAAGCTGCCGCACGACGCTCGGCCTTCACGTTGATCGAACTTCTGGTCGTGATCGCCATCATCGCGCTACTTATTTCTCTACTCATGCCGGCACTGAGTTCGGCTCAGAACGAGGGCAAGCGCGTGAAGTGCCTTTCGAATCTGAGGCAACACGCCGCCTTTGGCGGGGTTAACGCCTCTCAAGATGAAATGGGACGAATGCACACCCCGCACGACGTGACCAACGAAGACGAAGACAACGCAGTCGGCGGCTCTTACGACGGCACGGCCAAGTGGATGGGCGCCGGCGACCATGATTGGGGTGGAGCAGATGGGCTTGATTCTCGCTTCCGCGCGCAGTTTTCTCCCGGCGCCGCTGCATTCTCCGAAGGTTCAATCGGCCGATTCATGAACAAGTTGGCGTATGGCGTCAACATGACCGGCAGCGATTCCTACTCGATGTTCCTTTGCCCCGGTCAGGAAGGCTATTATGCCGGCGCGCATTCAGTCGCACCTCCGACGCCTGAGTACGCCAAGTCCGCCTTCGGCGCCACCGGCAACAGCTACATGGGCGACTATTACTCCTTCAAAGATCACGGTTGGGATGCCGACGGCACGACCTATCGCCGGTTCGGCGCCTATCGCCGACCGCAGAGCCTTTTCCAGGATTCCGGCCGAACGCTGCTGTTCTGGGATACGCGATTCATTCAGGCCATGTCGAACACACAGGAAATCGGAACGGCCGGCATTTCGCTCTGGTCCGGTCCCAGCCCGGGATCGAATCCGATGGATATCCCCGGAGAGCATGGCAAGATTGGTAAGTTCAACGTCGCGTATGCCGACGGCCACGGTTCCACCATCACTGTTCGCAAGCGCGGTACCATGTACCGGCCGAACCAGTTCCAGAATCTGAACCCGTACTGGAAGACGTCGTGGCGCGGTGATAACTGGCGTTACGACAATCATCCCTCGGCACTGATCAAACGATCGTGGTTCCATTTCATTCTGCCGACGCACTATCTGCGATTCTTCTGATGAGGGGCTGCTTGCAGCCGAGAGTGGAGTAGAGTCGGATTTCGGACTTCCGTCCCGTACCGGGGTGTGGTACCCTTTTGGTGCGTTGCGCGGTGCCGTGCTCGGCCGCGCCCGGCGGATTCGTTAGCAGCAAGTTGTACGCTGTTCCACTTTCCCCCTTTGCAGGCGAACGGGTAAAACTGTCTCGGTCATGTCAGACTCACAATCGAATACCAAAAAGCTGATTCTGCTGGGTGTGCTCACCTTTGCGGCAGCGGGCGTATGGTATTGGATGGGGCAGTCTGATCGCGAAATCGCTTCCGACACGACTGAGGCGCTCCAGGATGTCAGTTACCGGCTCAAGTGCGTCGCGTGCGATCAGACATTCGTCATGACCGCGGCAAACTACATGAGAGGCATGACGCCGGAAGGCGTGCGCTGCGTGCATTGCGGCAAGCTCAAGGCCTGGCGCGTGGCGGATGCATCGGAGGTTGATCCGGCTGAGTTTCAGGAGCAGTTGGCGTCGATTGGCTCGGTTGCTGATGCGATGGAAGCAGCTCGGGCAGTGCAGGACGAGTTGGACACGATCAATCGCCAGTTGGCCGATCTCGGTGAAGACGCCGATGACGCCGCCGCAACTGAACTTCGCAAGAAACAGGCGTACCTCCAGGCGAAGAGCAGTGCGATCTATTCTCGCTGGGCCGAGCTTGAATCCGGCTCAAACCCGTAGCAGAACGGGTCTTCCATTCTTATATCATATCTTCGTGAGCCGGGGCTGCTTCGTGTATCCCATCGCGCTGGTCGTCATGGATTCAGCACGAGCTTTCCGGTGGCGGTTGATGTGACGGGATCATTGACGCCGTCGTCAACGACGGCAAATACGTTGTAGGTGCCATCGGGCACGGTGGCGCCGCTCTCGTCCTGAAAGTTGAACACAAACGAACCGCTATTTCCGTTTTCACTGAGTAGTTGGTTGCGCACGAGAATGATCTCGTTGCCGCTGCTGTGATTGGTGTCGGCGTCAAGGCCGAGACGCAGGATAACCGCGTCGGGGTTGGCCGCGCCATTGTCGGTCCAAGTGATGATAAACGTATTGCCCGTTGTGACGGTTTCGTTGGCATTGCCGGGCGCCGTAAAGCTGAGCGTCGGGACGGGCAGCGCGGTTGTCACAACAATGACACCTGTCGTTCCGCGCGCCGGATCGCGCGATTGGACCGTCTTCGATTCGCCGTCCGGCGCCTCGATGGTAGCGATGATGACGTAGGTTCCGACGCGCACGCCGGTGATATCCCATTCGAAAATATCGTTATCGCCGTCGGCCAGAGCGTCGCGACCGCTGCCGGGCGTGCCGTCGCCAATGAGGTGGATGGGATCGGCCGTGTCCTCGTCGTCGGTGTTGCGGCGCTGGGCGGTGAGGCGAACAACCGTGCCTTCAATCTTGGCGATGTCGGCCCATCGAATGCGCGTGGTTACGCCGGGTGCGGCGGTGACTTGCGCGGCCGGCTCGGCAATGGCAATGCCGAGGGAGGGCGTCGTATCGTTGTCGTTAATCGGCAGGGGTCCGAACAGCGCGTCGAAGAGGGTGCAGCCGCCTGCCATGCAAACCAAGAGGCATCCGAGCACGGCTGTTCGTCGGAGCTTCGGACAGCTCGTTCGAGAAGAACGGCCGCGGGCGGGAGTGACGATTGAATTCAACATGCGGCGCATCCGATCATCCGTTTTTGCGGGGCTGTTTGCGGCCATAACCGAACGCACGGATCAAATCGCACTTGCAAGGCGCGCGGTCCAAGGCGCACTGATTCTTTGAGCGAACAACCGGCGAAGTCAAAGCCGCGTCGTATATGTTTTCATCGACATCCCCGCATTATGTCTCAAGTTCCGAGAATCAACCAAGATTCGGCCGGGTTAACCTGCACGTACGGTCGCAGATTATTGCGAGCTGATCGAAAAATCGGAGCGGCACATTTTGCCGGAGACTCCGCGGAGTTCGCGCCTTGTTCCGTCACGCGACCGCCCATTCGAATGTCGCGGTGACTACGGATCGATTTTCGCATGTGCGGTTCATATGATTGATGGAACGGTCCAGACGGCTTAAACTACTCTGGTTTGCTCGAGTCGATACGCGGTCCCGTGCGTGAGAGCAATCGGCGGCCGTTGCGAGTCGACCTCGTCCTCGCTTTGCGCGTTCGGGCGCCTGTTCGTCCCGTTCGCTAACCGGTTAATCCAGTCCCGCACCATGCAGGAGGTCAGTGATGAACGTGTATCATAACGGATCAACTCGGCTTGGCCGCACTTTGAATCGCGTCAACCGCGGCAGGCTGCTGCGAGCGGGGGTGCTTACGGCTACTGTCTTTGTTTTTGCCGGCATGGATTCGGCGAGCTGTGACGGGAACGGCCCGAACAACGGCAACACGAACAACAATCAAAACAACAACAGCACCGGCCAGAAGCCGTCAATCGACCCGTCTCGCGATCACATCATGGTGAAGGCAGGCGCGAATCCGACAGTGACGGTCGTGGAATACGCTGATCTCCAGTGTCCGGCCTGCGGCACCTTTGCCCGCGTGCATCTTGAGCGGCTGATCCGCGACTATGTCGATACGGGCAAGATTCGGTATGTCTATCGCCATTATCCTCTGAATTCGCACGCGCAGGCCGTTCCATCAGCCGAAGCGGCGGAGTGCGTCGCGGCACAGGACGAGTCGAAGTTCTTCGAATTCATCGACGAAATCTTCCACAACCAAAGCGACATCTATTCCAACAGCGGAACGGCACAATCGAAGATTCGCACCATCGCCGAAGACATGGGCTTTGACATGACGGCCTTCGACAATTGCACCGCGAGCGACGCCAAGCTGTTGCGCGTGGAGGAGGATCGCAACTCAGGCAATGCCCTCGGCGTTCAGGTGACGCCGACTTTCTTCGTTGAAGAACAGCGAATCGGTCAGCCGGGATCGACGCTGCAGGCCACGGTCGATGCGCTCTTTGATGCGATCGATCGCAAGCTCGGGGAATAGCCGTGGGCACGCCGCCCATGCCACGGCACCTCCGCCATGTCGTTACCGTATTCGCTGGTCGGTCGCCCTGCGATGAAATGGCGACATCATCGGCAGAATCTGCCTGATATGATGGGCAAAACGCCATGGCGACATCTGTCGATTCCCGGCCTCACGCCGCCTGTCCGAGTTGCCGATTGAATGGGGGCAGTACGGCGGTTGACGCGCCGTTTCTGCGCAACCTGACTGCCTCGCCCATTTCGAGAGGTCTGACGCGCATGCTCCCTTCAGCGATGACTCAAGCCGTTTCGCGTTACTTCGTTCCCGGCGCAGCGATCTGCATTGCGATTTCCTCCGCCTTCGTCGCATCGTGTACGACGGATGTGCTTCCGAATGTCACTGCGCCGACCACCAACTTCGGTCCGGGCGGGCAGCTTCTGCCGCGAGCGATCCGCGTCGCCTTCATCAACAACACGCCGTTCCGTGCCATTTTCACGTTTGGCGCATACGATCAGCTCGATAAGGAAGGCGTGCCGACGAACATCGGGCAGTTGCGCCTGGAAGGCAATTCGACAAGTCAGACCTTCACGCAGCCCTGTCGTCGAACCTTTTCGGTGGGCGGCGATGAACTCATCCGGCTGATCGAGGAAAATCGACGCAGCACGCTCATCAACATCACCGATGAGCGGGCGCTGGTGCGCGGCGTGAACTTTTCCGGCGCCCCGTTGGGCGATCCGTTGGCGGCCGAACCGACCGAGGGCACGGCTGTCGGCTCCGTAAAGCTCGTTGGCGTGGATTTCACTTGCGAACGCAAAGACATCCGCGACATAACAGGCACAGGCCTGCTGATCTTCACGTTTGAACCGGATGCAACCGCGCCGGGCGGCTTCCGAATCGACTATCAGTTCTTCGATCAGTAACGCCTGCTTTTTTTGGCAGGCTGCGCCAACGGTGCCTTGAACAGGGCACTCGCCGAGGCGTTGCGCCGAAAAAAACTTTAATTCCCCAGATAGTCCTCGACAAACGGCTGCACATCCTGCCCGTCCAGAACACCGTCAACATGCAGATCGTAGGCGCAGTCAAATGGCGTGATGCCAAGCAAGGCGTCGACAAAACCCATAATGCCGGCGAACTGCCGGTCGCAGTGGTCCGGCGAGGCGTTCGCATTGCAGTCGACCGCGCCGGCGGGCGTGAATCGAACGCTGACGCCGATGTACGACAATCCGCCGCAAGAGCCGCTGGCGGTGACGTCGGCCGTGGCGGAGAAGGTGATTTCCGCATCTCCGCCGTTGACGGCGGCATTCCAAACCGCGGCAGGGATGACCAGCCTTTCATATTCAGGCGTTGATGGACAATCGCCGGCCTGCAAGACAAGCATTTGAGCGATCGTGTCCCCATTGATGATGACGCTTACGTTTTCCGAGGCTGCCGAGAAATCCCCTCGGGCGTTGACCGTGAGAATGACGTCGTCATCGGCGACGGGCGGGGCGATGATCGTGTGCGACTGCGGCGAGCCTTCTCCAATCGGCCCCATGAACGTGGAGACATCCGCGAAATGCAGGTCATTAATGTCCGCACCGTTTTGTTCGTCACAGTCGGGACAGTCGTAGACGCTGAAGTCGTCGACATACCATCCGGTAACGCCGGTGCAGCCGTCCTTTCCGAAGTCGAAGCGGAAGCGAATTTCATCGCCGGCGCCTGCGAGTCCGCTCATGTCGATGACCGACGTGCCCCAGCGTCCGCCAACGCCTGTCCACGCATGTTCCCCTGCCAGCGGGTTGGTATTGCCCTGGCCGACGGTGTTCGTTCGGCCGTTGTAGCCGTTGAACCTGAAGGCCGATCGTGGAATGAGATTCCAATCGCCGCCATTAACGCTGATCTTGAGATTGCCCGTGTCCCATCCGCCTTCGGTCCAGATGAAATGCGTAAAGGAAGCGTAGGGCGCTGTAAGCTCGGCGGGCAGGTTGATCGCGGGGCTGAAGAGCGAATGCAAGGCGGATTCGTCCTGGCTACCGCAGTTGCCAATGCTCGGATCAGCACAGAACCAGGCGGTTCCAAGCCGGTTCATCGGCAGCGCGTCGGTAAGCGTCCAGTCATATGGCGTGGGTGGCGCCGAGTTCGATACGGTCCATCCGAAGTTGCCTGATTCAAAATCATCCGTGAATAAGATCGTTCGATTGCCGCATTCGAAAGCGGGTGCGTGATCCAGCACGCGATCAAACTGTCCGCATGCGCCCTCAGTATTCATCTCGGTCGCAAGCAGCGCTTTCTCCACTTCTTCGGCATCGGCGGCGGTGATCGGACTGCCCGAAGGTAGGCCGGTTCGCGGATCGTTCGGATCAAAGCCGACGAGGTCCAGGGCGGCCTGGCGAATAGCGTCGTAGGCATCCATGAATTCTGAAGCCGGCGTGAGGTAAACCGTTAGCGCGCGATACCAGATCGCGCCGGCCTTGATGGGGCCGATGCCGTTGACGGTGTATCCGTTGAAGGACTTCCCGTCGGTCATGATGGCGTATGCGTGGTTCGGCACGCCGCTACCGCTGTGTACGCCGCCGGAGTCGTTGGCCGGGCAGGTCTGTAACGGGCTGTTGGCACGATCAGGGTGATTTCGGCACGGCGGGTTCCACATGTCGCGGATGATGTTGGCAATGACATTGATGTCTTCGCCGATGAGCCAGCGTACACCGTCTGGGTAGCCGTCGGCCTTCTGGCTGCAACCCTCTCCGCGTAGATTGTTGGGCGTGTCGAGTCCGGGTCCGGTTGGATGTGCGGGCCACGGCGTGCCGTCGGGCGGACCGGCGAAGGCGGCATTTCCGTTAAAGAGGTCGATCATTTCGCCGAAAATGTCGGAGTAGCTCTCGTTCAACTGGCCGGGCTGATTTTGATAGATCAAATTCGCAGAGTATTGCGTAACGCCGTGGGCCAGCTCGTGCCCGACAACGTCGTCGGTCACCAAACCGTTACAGAAGACCATCTGCACGCCATTCCAGAATGCATTGGGACACGATGGGGCGGTCGAATTGACCGTAGCGATCATCGTCAGGCCGTTGTTGTCGATGCTGTCGCGGCCAAAGGCTCGGAAGAAGTAATCGTAGGTATCGCCGTAGTAGTCGTAAGCCCGATTGACGTCTTCCGGCGCGCCGACGGCCGGATCGCCTTCGCTTCGGGCCACGATGCCGGGAAGACTGCCCGTGCCCTGTCCGTTGTGAATACGGCGGTCTTTCAGGTCGTGAATCATCGACCAGCGATCGATCACTTCCGCCGTCGCCGCGTCGATGAAGAAGCCCTCTCGGATTGAGAACGAAGCATCAATGACGACGATGTGGTAGGCCAGCCGCGGCCCGATGGGACGATCCCCGTACCAACCCGGATCAACGATGACAAGTTCGCTCGAATCGATGCCTGGTTGAACGCTGTCGACGGCGTTCATCGCGGCTATCTCGGCATCGATTTGCGATATTCCGGGCGCAACATCGACCTTTTCCGAAATGGGATAGTATCGACCGTTGACCGACATGACGCGGCCATCAGCATCCACATGCACCTTCAAGAGACCTGAGAAGACCGGCACGCCGGAATGTAGCTGCTGAAAAGTCGTGTGAGTCCAATTCAGCCAATCAATTTCGACTCGTGTTTCCTTCAGTTGGGCGGTCGGATCGCTGATCCCGATTTGCTCGCCGAAAGCGGCGAAGAACAGTTGGGCCGGTGTGCCTGCGGCGGCCATCGGCGCGCCCGGTTGCGCCGGCATTTTGATCGGTCCGCCATCTTGACTGCGAACGAAAGTGACGGCGCCATGTTTCGTGGAGCGCGTGATTTGAAGCTCGTCGGCGTGGGATGCTGGCGGTTGGACGAATCCAAGGGCGAGTCCTGCAAAGATGATGGCAATCGTGAGGCGAGTCGAAGGGATAAGGCGCGGCTGTGATAATTGTTGCATGAAGAACGTTTCCTCAAGGCCGCGTGGAGGCGGCGGTTTGGCCAGGCTCGGTAGGCCGGTGTGCTTGATGCTTGAGCCGTGATCGGACGGCTATTCCCACTCCGCCCCCGTGCGGATGAGGGCGTATTGCCATCGATTCTAACCGACTGAGTTGCAAATTTCAGCGCGTGAGACTTCCCATTTTTTTCGGTCCAAAAGCGAAATATGCAGATGTTGCTAGGGAAGCGGACGGTGTTCGTCAGATCACGATCACACGGGAAGCGGCGCGGCGACCCCTGGACGGACTCTCCGATTCTGGGTTTGGCTCGATAAGGAAGCCTTCGGTGGGGCGAAAATGGCGGGAGATGATACGATATGTGCATGATCCGTTTCCCTCATGTATTCCTACTGCTTTCAGTGATCACGCCGCTAAGCGGCGGTTTGGACGCGGCGCGCGCGGAATCTACCGTGACGGGGTCATGTATTGAGATCGTCAGCGATTTTGGCGACGAGAAGCTGGCGTTGGAGGCGTTGAAGGACGCTGAGGCTGCATGGTCCATTGCAGCGGGACTATTTGGCGCGGCTGAAGAAAAGCCGACCCGGCCGCTGCGCGTGCATGTTTATCGAACAATCGGCGCGTACGAGGCGGCCGAGCGGAAACGGACTGGCGGGAAATTCCGCCATCACTTGAGCTTCTCCCACCATGCCGACAAGTCGGCGCATGTCGCGTTGCAGCCGCCGTGTTCGGATGAAGTGCTTGCACGCATCGGATTACCCGGCCTGACTCAGATGCTGATCGCCCACGAGGCGGCGCACTTGGCCGTTTATACGGTCGCGGCGAACTACCGTTCGCATCCCGCATGGCTGAGCGAGGGCTATGCGACTTATGCGGCCGTCGAGACCCATCGCCAGGGAAAATGGTCTGCCTCGATCGAAGCACAGCCGTTTACGTCGAGCATGATGGCCGCCGCGCGACAATGGGCAGAAACAGTCAGCGGCTCAATCGTGGACGAGTTAATCAGCGGGCGCGCCGAACGCGCGGCGGGGCCGGCCCGGTACGGCGCTTATTGGCTCTTCTTCGATTTCATGCTCGAAGGTGAGCACCGGCGAAAGTTTCAGCGTTTCCTTCGTCAAGCAACTCGCATGGAATCATCGCCTGATTTCGCGGAGAAGCTCCGGTCTTCATTTCAACGAAGCATGGGCGGCGCGGCGGAACAATCGGAGCTGGATCGTGCGTTTCGAGCGCGCCTTCGCGGATTGAAACCGCAATGGATCGAACCGTATCGCTCTCTCGATATTCGTCAGTCCGAGTGGGTTCAGGCGGCCTTCCTCGAGCACCGCGCAATGGCATGGCGACAGGACTTCGAAAAGGGGACTCGCCTTCGCATCGCCGGCATGTGCGAGATCATATCCGCGGAGTTACCAGGCGCGACGGCGCTGGTGCTGCTTGAAACGAATGATGGCGCGATATATGTGAGGCTCACGTCGGATGGGCGAGTCGAATTCGCGCGAGACTCGGTGTCAGAATCCGGCGATCGCGAGGAGATTTTGGCAGTATCGCCGACACCGATGAAACGTGCCCAAGGAGCGATGCGAATTGAGATCGTCCATGACGGCTCAAATTTGAGCGCGTCGGTCGATGGTGTGACCGCACTGGTGCTCCCTTTGGATTTAGTTGCAACCGGTCGATGGGGCGTGGGTGTGGAAAAAGGCGCATCGTGTATCTGGCGGAACATTCAGGCGGTCAGCATGGGGCCGTCTACTTCCCGTGCCGGCGAATAGCGGGATCAGGTTTCCGCCCGCTTGACATGTCGTAATATCGCGATACATTTAATTATAGCATGGCAACGCAGTCGCGGCTCAACTTGATTCCCTTAAAGCGTCTTGAAGATGCCGCGGAGTGCCTGCGCACGCTGGCCCATCCGCACCGGCTACGCATGATCGAAATGCTGCTGCAAGGGTCGTACTCGGTCGGCGAGTTGGCCGATTCTTGCGGCATTCCCAGCCACATGGCCTCGGAGCATTTGCGACTGATGAAGGATCGGGGTTTGCTGGATAGCGTTCGCAAGGGACGATTTATTTACTACGAAATCGCGGAAAATGGTCTGGCAGGCATCATGAGCTGCGTCGAATCACGATTTGGAACTCGTCGCGGCGGCTGAACGTCAACGCGTCGATAAAATGTCGTAATATTACGACATGACGATCTTTGGGAGGCCTTATCATGTTCTTTCGAATGATCTATGACGAGAAGCTTGCGCAGGCGGCTTATCTCATCGGCTGCCAGCAGACCGGCGAGGCCGTGGTGATCGATCCGGAGCGCGATGTCGACCGCTACATCCATCTCGCCGCGGACCAGAAACTGCGCATTGTCGCGACGGCCGAGACGCACATTCACGCTGACTTCCTCTCCGGCTCCCGCGAACTGGCTGAAAGTATCGGCGCGACGGTCTACGTTTCCGACGAAGGCGACGCTGATTGGAAATACCGCTGGCTCGATAAGCAGCGCGGCGGCGGAGTCTACGCCCATCGGCTCCTGAAGGACGGCGACGTGTTCAATATCGGCCGAATCGAGCTGCGCGTGCTCCACACGCCAGGACATACGCCCGAGCACATCAGCTTTCTCGTGACCGATCGCGGGGGCGGAGCGAATGAGCCGCTGGGCGTCGCAACCGGTGACTTCGTGTTTGTCGGCGATGTCGGACGGCCAGACCTTCTGGAGACGGCGGCCGGCTTTGAGAATGTCAAAGAGGCCTCGGCGCGGCGGCTTGCCGCATCGGCCAGGCAGTTCGCCTTGCTGCCGGAGTTCGTGCAGGTCTGGCCGGCACATGGCGCCGGCAGCGCGTGCGGCAAGGCGCTCGGCGCGATTCCGCAATCGACGATCGGCTATGAGAAGCGCTTCAATCCTGCATTGAAGCTGGCGGGCGACGAGCAGGCATTCGTGGACTATGTCCTTGAAGGCCAGCCTGAGCCGCCGCTGTACTTCGGCCGCATGAAGACGGAGAACCGTGATGGTCCCGCTGTCCTTGGTAAGCTCCCAGCGCCGCGCGAGTGGGCCGTCAGCGAGCTGTCGCGCGTGGACGGGCGGCGCGTGGCCGTGCTGGATACGCGGGCGTGGTCTGAGTTTCGCGCGGGTCATATTGCCGGCGCGCTGTTCGCGCCGTTGACGGCGTCGTTTGCCGAAGTGGCCGGTTCGTATGTCGGCGCTGATGAAGACATCGTACTGATTGTCGAGGCCGGACGTGTGGATGAAGCGGTTCGAACCCTGGTGCGCATCGGGTTGGATCGCATAGTGGGCTTCGGCACGCCCGACATGCTGGCGATGGTCGAGCATGGAAAGTTGGAGGAATCGCGCGAGATCGATGTCGATGCGTTTCAATCCATGTCAACTCCCCCAGCGCCGTTGATCCTCGATGTTCGTCGGGCGGCCGAACGAGAAGCCGGTGCGATAACGGGTTCGATCAACATCGCGCATACGCGGCTGGCAGCACGCCTGGGCGAACTGCCGAAGGATCGGCCGATCCTTGTGCATTGCAGATCGGGTGCGCGTTCTGCGTTTGCAACGGCTCTGTTGCAGAGGAACGGATTCGACGTGACCAATCTGGCAGGTGGCTATCTTGCGTGGGAAAAATCGGGGTGTGTAACGGCGGCGGATCAGGCGGCGAAAGTGGCCGAGGCGGCACAGGCTGCGGCGCCGC
>CAZRFP010000006.1:0-51030 GCA_964599535.1 uncultured Planctomycetaceae bacterium | reverse complement strand
GCCGGAGAGCAGTTGCGGTGGGAAGCGATCAAGTCGCGAGTGAAGGACATCATCGACGTCGAAGACAAGAAAGACCCGCTCACCGACGACGAGATCGCCCGGCGGCTTGAGGCCTTTGGTTTTCATGTCGCCCGGCGGACGATCGCTAAGTATCGCGCCCAGTTGAACGTGCCCTCCAAGCGCCAGCGCAGGGAATTCTAAAAGGCCCCCTTTCATGGCCGATCGCCGCACAGCGCGGTCAACCGCCACACGCCGCGCGGCGTGCCTGGCCGTTTCGTACACCGTTTGCGTGTCTTCTGTTGCCGCGCCAACAGGCTGCCAGCCGAAGGCCGAATCGCTGCCGCCGCCGCGCGACATGAAAACGCTGCTCGACGCACCGCTATACACCTTTTCCGAGGGCGATCTCGATGCCTATCTGAAGGACATGGCCCGGCGCAAGATGACCGTGCCGCAGCGCGTCGCGCATTTCGCAGCCAAGGCGATCGGCCAGCCCTATCAACTCTATCTGCTCGGCGAAGGCGGACATGAGCCGTACGATACCGATCCGCTCTATTGCCTCTTTGCCGGCGATTGCGTGACGTTCGTCGAGCACATCTATGCCATGGCGATGTCACATGACTGGGATTCATTCCTCAAGACACTGATGCGCCTCCGCTACAGGGACGGCCGGATCGGCATGCTCACGCGAAACCACTTCACCGAAGCGGATTGGAACGTCAACAACGCCTGGGCCTTTGACGATGTCACCGATCGCGTCGCGCCCGGCGACGTGCGGCCGATGCGCGTTGCGGTCGATCGCGCCGCGTTCTTCAAGAAGCACGGCATCGGCGGCGACATTCCGGTTGAAGTCTTCAAGACAAGCTACATCCCCCGCGCTGCGCTGTCGCGCGTTGAAAGTCGACTGCTCACCGGGGATATTGTCGAGTTCGTGCGCGGAAAGACGGATGCGCCTTATGTCGGGCACATGGGGCTTATCGGTGAACGCAAGGCGGGGCGTGTCATGTTGATTCACAGCGCCGAGCCGCGCGCCCGCGATGAGCCGCTGGCCGACTATATCGGCGCGTCCGCGAAGATTCTCGGCATCAAGGTGCTGCGCTATCGCGGCGACGAGGGCGGCCAATGACGCCAAGCGCGACGATCGGCATTCTTGTCGGCGGCCATAGCCGGCGCATGGGGCGGCCCAAGGCTCTGATCGAAGTCGAGGGGGGAACGCTCATCGAGCGAACAGTCGCCGTCGCGCGGCAGGTCAGTGAAAACATCGTTTTGCTGGGTGAGCCGCCGTTCACGATGCCCGAATCGCTGGCGGATTTGTCCGTGCAGCCGGATTGTCACGCCGATATCGGGCCGATGGCCGGACTGTACTCGCTGCTCTTTCGCGCGCCGGGCGATTGGTGCCTGCTCTTGTCCTGCGACATGCCGAACCTGGCTGCGCCGCTGCTCAAGTGGATCGTCTCGGAGGCGCAATTCGGCGGCCATGAAGCCGTGGTCTGTGCCACGCGTGACGAGGCCGATGTGGATGCCTTTCGTGTCCATCCCTGCTGCGCGGCGTATCGCGCGTCGATTCTGCCGCGCGTCGAGGAGGCCATCGTGCTTCGGGACTTTTCAATGCAGGCGCTGCTGGCGCGTCTGAATGCCCGGTCCATCCCCCTGCTCGACAGGCAGGCACGCTGGGTGGAAAATTGGAACGCGCCGGAAGATATGCGGCGCGCGGATGAGCACGGCGGCGGAGGCGCGGTCGATCCATGATCATCGGAATCCTGTCTGATAGTCACGGCAATGCGGCGGAGACGGCGCGGGCCGTGGCCCTGCTTGAAGCGCGCGGCGCGGAAAAGTTCGTCCACTGCGGCGACATTTGCTCAATGACGGTCCTTGACGAACTGGCAGGCCGCGAAGCCGTGTTTGTCTGGGGCAACTGCGATGAGCCTGACGCGACGCTGCGGCGCTATGTCGCGGCGATGGGTCTGCCGTGGCCGACGACGCCGGTCGAGTTCACCGCCGGTGGGCGCCGGGTGGCGGTCTTTCACGGCCACGAGAGCGGCTTTAGCGCCGTGTGGAAGTCGTGCGGCTTTGACTACGTCTTTTATGGTCACACGCATGAATTTGCGGATCATCGCGTGAACGGCTGCCGGTTTATCAATCCGGGAGCGTTGCACCGGGCGGCGGTTCACACCGTTGCGACGCTGGATACGGTTGGCGATGAACTGACGTTTTTCAATGTGGCCGACGGATCGCGCGTGACGCCGCCGTGCTAAACGGCATTCACCGGAACATGGCGCCGAATATCGGAACGCTTCGCAGCGTGCCGACCGCGTAAGAAAACACGCGTTGCCGCTCATCGGCGTCGAAGATCGCGCTGGTTCGCAGCGCGGCGACGGCGAGCAGCGTCGCGCCGGCCGCAAGCATCCACCACTTCATCGCAAGCAGAAGCGCCGCGGCAATCACAATAAGCGTTCCGCGATCGAGTCGGCCGCCAACGAGCCGAATCAGCAGCACGCACAGCGTCGTGGCGACGATCATCCCGGCGGCGGCACACCACGACGCGCCGTGCAGTCCCGCCGCATCGGAAAACGCAGGCGCGAACAGGGCGGAAGCCGGCGGTCCGAGCGTCCGCCAGAGTGCCGACTGCGCGACACTGGCATGGTTCGGACCCGTCAGGTAAAAGGCCAGCACCGCGTTGGCTCCGATGCCCGCGCCCCACGCCCAGAAACCGTAGCGCGTCTTTTCCCGCAGATTAAAGTAACCCGGCAGAAACGCGAGATAACCGGCCAGCAGAAAGAACATAAGCTGCAGCGGTATGACGGCCGCGCCCGGAGCGTAGTCGGCGCGGAAAATGAGCATGATGGCATCCTTCGCCAGCGCCAGGGCCGTACAGAGGAAGAACAGCGCCAGGCCCGTGCCGCGAAATGCAAGTGAGAGTTGCCGCTCGGCGGCGTCGCGCCCTTGCATTTCCCAAGTCTTCGTCACCGTCGTCATGGCGACGGTCGAAACCGCCGCCGCGCCAATGAGGATGAACTGGGCGATCTTCTGGACGGTCGTGAAGATGGCGACCGGCTCGCTGCCGTGCGTCTTGTTCAGATACCACGTCGAGTAGTATTGAAGTGCCTGCCATGTGACGCCAGACAGCATGGCCCATATGCCGTACCGCAGCAGGCGCGCCTCCCAGCCGCCTTCGACTATCGGCAGACGCTGCTCGCCCCAGTCGCGTACGCGGCGAATCAGCCGGCCGCCGAGAATCAGCACCGGCAGGGCGATCGATCCGGCGAAGACGGCCGTCAGCGGCAGGGCGCTGCCGCGCCCCATCGCCGTCACCACCAGCGCCGCGACCAGGAACAAGAGTGCGTGGGCAATCTCCAGCCGCGCCAGCGCGCCGAACATACGCAGCCCGCGGAACACGGCGAGCAGGAAGAAGTAGAGCACCGAAAGCCCGGCCGCCAGCGCCGCCATCAGCGCCAGCGGCGTCGCGTCGCGCACAAAGGCGGCCCGTTCGAGCGGATCAGAGATCATCTGAGTGAAGAGCAGCTCGCCGACATTCGTGGCGAACGCCGCGAGCAGTCCGATCGTCGCGACCGCCACGCCGCCAATCAGCATCGCTGACCGGCGGAAGAACGCCGCAAACGTGCCGCGGCTCTCGTGCATCGGCACAAAACGCACGATCGCGTCGTTCAATCCGAGACTGCACAGCGGAATGAGCACGCTGACCACCATGAGGATCATGTTCAGCAGGCCCATCTGCTCGAGCGTCATGAACCAGGCCAGCAGCCAGATACGGATGAAATTGATGAGGCGAAAGACGACCGTCGCGGAGAGATACAGCCCCATGGATTGTTCAAGCGGCGAGGCGGTGGGTGAATCCGCGGAGGAAATCGCCGAAATCGGTGAATGGACGGGTGTTTCAGGCGTGAGATCACGCGGGGCGTTTGGTCGGTCCGTCGACATGAAGTTCCCGTTGCGCGCCGTCGCTCACGGCACGATGTGGGCGCCGGCCGCGGCGCGCTGCACGCGCGGCAGCGCCTCGCGCGCCGCGGCATAGCGGCCGAATCGATCGACATAGACGGTGTAAATCACTTCGCCGCTGCGCGAACGCTGCTCGGTCCAGGCCTTGTGCCCGGACGACTTCAACTGCTTTTCCAGTGCCGTGGCGCCGGCACGATCCCGAAATGCGCCGCACTGAATGGTGAATGCATCGTGCGGCCACTCCAGTGCCCGCCGGGCATTCATCGCCAGGTCGCTCGATGGAAATCGCCGCGCCAGTTCGGTGTACTGCGCCTTGGCGTCGGCCCACTTCCCCTCGCGCTGCAGGCTGGTCGCATAGCGATAGCGCAGCAGATCGGCCGGCGGCTTGTCCGGCATGGATTTCAGCCCCTTGTCGAAATGGTCCAGCGATTCCTGCGTGCGATTCGACTCAAACAGCAGCGTGGCAATCGTTGCGTGCGCGTTGGACGTGAGGCTGGCGTCCTTCGACAGTTTGATGCACTGTCGTGCGTCGGCTTCGGCCATGACGCGGTTTGATCGCTTCGTGCCGCACAGCGCCCGGAGGTAGTAAGCCTCGGCCGACTTGGGAGAGTTCGGGAATTGCTGCAGGTAGCGGTTGAGCTTTTCCTCGGCCGAGGGATAGTTCTGGTTGCGATAGTCCCGTTCGGCGTCGGCGACCTGTTTGAGCGCGTCGGGAGGCGGCTCGACGCAGCCGGCGGCCAGCATCAGAGACAGCGCTAAGGGTAGAACGAGCGTCCGTGCGAAGGAATGAAACGACATCGGTGGATCCCATCAGGTCGTTCCACGGCCGATGACCGCGGTGACATCCGTGTGTTGTCGTGCCTCGGCGCATCGCGGCAGGTGGTGCTCCCGCTTTGAATCAGCCGAACACGGCTTTATCGGGGGCTACGTCGCCCCGATTTCAGAAAAAAGAATCATAGACGCAACAGGCTCTCCTGCAAAAACTGCGCGGTCCGTTGCCATGCGGAATTCAATCGATTCCGGCGTTTGACGCTGGGGTCGCGCTATCTATAATCGCCGCCAGCAAAGAACCTTGCCGCGCGCCTTGAATGTGCCGGGCACGTCCGCACAATCGGCCCGCAGGGAGCACGCCTCGCGAATGCGACAAACGCTGCGATTGATCTTGGCGGTTGTCTGTCTCTCGGCGCTGCGGCCGATGATCGCAACGGCGCAGACCGATTCCACCGTCGATCCCGCACGGTCGGCTCCGCCGATTGAACTGCTCCTGCCGCCGGGCATCGGCGACGCCAATCTTGAACTGTACGGAAAGTACGCCCACCTCTGGCAGGCGACCGACGGTTCGCAGGTCGTCGAGATCATCGGCGACTTCGACGCCCGCATGGGCCGGCACCGGCTGACCAGCCGCGACGCCGTCATCTGGTTCCGCACCGTTCAATGGAACGACCGCCGATACTACGACATCGAAGTGTTCCTCTGGCAGAATGCCGAGGTCACGCAGCCGACCGGCACCGTCGAGACCGGCGAGGCGCTCATTGTCACACTGCGTACGTTCGGCCGCCTGCTGCTCAATATCGACAGCCAGTCGCGGACCGACGATTCCGACAGCGAACTGTATCGGGAGGCATCGGCGGCGCGGCGATTGTTGGACTACTTACCCGCCGAGACGGCCGAGCAGTCGGAGACGCCGGTTCTCGTTTCGCCGTCGATCGAACAATTGCGGATGATGCGTCCGAAGATTCACAAGAAAGTGTCCTATCGGGCGGATCAAATCCTGCACGAGCAGATAGAAGGCGCCTCGGTCGTCATCACCTATGGCAACGTCTACCTTTCGCAGGGCGCGCCGGCCTTGAGCGCCGAATATCTCGAATTGCGGGCCGACGCCGCGGTGATCTATGTGCGCGGCGAGAATGTCGGCGCGGCGATTCCCGGCATGGTCGATGAAAGCCGGGACAAAACGCGCCGCGAAAAGCCGGCAGATATCGAAAAGCCGGTTGAGGAAGTTGAGCCTCAGGATGAGCCGAAGCTTACCGGCCGCGACACGACGGATCGCGAGTCGGTCGAACAGTGGGTCTCGGCGGTCTATCTCGAAGGCGATGTCGTTCTGTCGCGCGGCCAGCGCATGATCCGCGCCGAACGACTCTTCTACGACTTTGACAACGAACGAGCGCTGATTCTCGATGTTGTGACGCGTGCGATGGAGCCGGCCCGCTCGCTACCGATCTACATCCGCGCCGAGACCATCCGCCAGCTCACCGCGACGAAGTATCAGGCCAGCCGCGCTCAGTTCTCAACCAGCGAGTTTCACACACCCCACGTTGCCATCGGCGCGCGAGAGATCGAGTTTGAAGACCTCACGCCCCGAAACGAGAAAGGCGATATCGTCGGCGTGCTCGCCGGCAAGTATGTCGCGCGCGACACCACGATGAATATCGAGGGCGTGCCCATTTCTTATTGGCCATACTCGACCGGCAGCTTCTCGGCCGATCGGCAGGCCTTTCGCCGCGCGATGTTCGGCTACAACAGCAATCTGGGTGGTCGATTCGAGACGCAGTGGCATCTCTTTAATCTGCTCGGTCTCGAAGCGCCGGAAGGCTACGACGCCACGCTCAAGACTGACTATTACACCCGCCGCGGACCGGCCGCCGGCATCGATCTGGACTATCAGCAGGACGACTACATCGGCCTGTTTCGCAGCTATCTGTTGCACGACAGCGGCGATGATCGCCTCGGTCCACGTCGCGGCGGCACGCCGGATCACGAGTTTCGTGGCCGCGCCTTGTGGCGCCATCGCCAGTTTCTGCCGCAGGGATGGGAGTTGTCGCTGGAAGGCTCATATCTGAGCGACGATCAATTCCTCGAATTCTGGGAGCGACAGGAGTTTGAAAACGCCAAAGAGCAGGAAACGCTGCTTCGCCTGCTGAAGCGCCAGGAAAACTGGCAATACTCCGTCATGACCAACTGGCGCATCAACGAATTCGAGACGCAGACCGAGCATCTGCCCGACAATCGCTTCACGCTGATCGGCGAACCGGTCGGCGATTTCTTCACGTTTTACAGCGACAATCGCGCCGGCGTCGTCCGCTATCGCCGCGACGAACGCGAAATTTTCAACACGCAGGACCGCTTCGACAATCTCGGCTACACCGGCTCCGTCTTTCGCGGAGACACGCGGCAGGAAGCGCAGTTGCCTCTTCCCGATCTCGGTCCGCTCAAGATCACGCCTTTTGTCTCGGTCCGCGGAACGGCGTGGGACGATTCACCGCGCTCGCAGGGCGGCGGCGGAACATCGCGCGTGATGATCGACTACGGCGTGCAGGCCAACGTCATCGCCAGCCGCGTGTATGAGGATGTTCAGTCCGAGCTGTTCGATCTCAATCGCATACGCCATGTCGTCAAGGGCGATGTTACGGCCTTCAACGCGCACGCCAACAAAAAGCCGATCGAGATCACGCCGTTCGATTCGGGCATCGAGGATGTAGCCGACTTCGGCGGCGTTGTGATGGGTCTGCGACAACGCTGGCAGACGAAGCGCGGCGGCCCGGGGCGATGGCGAACGGTCGACTGGATCACGCTCGATCTCGAGGCCGGCTTCTTCCGAAATTCGCAGCCCAATGAGAACACGCACGGCGATTTCATCTACGCCCGACCGGAAGACAGCATCTCGTCCAACTTCATCGCGGCCAACTTCCAATATCGCATCAGCGATACGACGATGGTTGTTTACGACGGCGTCTATGACGTGAATCGCGATCAGGCCGGCACGAGTGCCTTGTCGGTGGCCGTCGAACGGGAGCCTCGCCTGTCGTACTTCGTCGGCTGGCGCTACATTCACGACACGAACAACAACCTCGTCGCCGGCGGCATCAACTACAAACTCAGCGAGAAACACACCGTCGCATTCCGCGAGACCTACGACATCGACATCGGCCGAAACCACTCGACGCAGATCGTCTACATCCGCAAATGGCCGCGCTTTTATACGGCCATCGCCTTTGACGTGGATCGGACGATCGAAAACACGGGCATCAACTTCAGCCTGTGGCCCGAAGGTGCCCCCCAGTTCGGGTTCGGGTCGAAGCGGTATACCGGTCTGACCGACTCGGTAGGCATCAACCTGCGTTGAGTCTCTTCGTTTGTATCACCTGAGAAGATCGCCGGTTATGGTGGCATCGTCTCGCGGTCCCGCCGCGCCCGAAATCGACACAGCGTGCATGGCTGCACATCTTAGCTTCGCCTAAAATTGATCGCTCAAACTATTGAACCGCTGGATGCAACTCGGGATAATAAGGCTGTTCGGTTAGTCCCTCCGATGTTTCGTGGCGCGGAGGCGACCGAGTCTGTGCAACCCGGGGGAAACGAGGAGGAATGGAAGATGAAGCTCCGACTTTCTTGCGCTTTGATGGGTGTCTTGGCGATGTCACTTGCGTCCGGTGCGCGAGCCGACATCCACATTTACAACTTCGGCATGGACGGATTGCAGGAGGTGCCGCCCGTCGCAACACCAGGCTTCGGCAACTGTACCGTCACGCTCGATGATGTGTCTCGCGCCGTCAACGTCAGCTGCACATTCAGCGACTTGCTTACTCCAGCCAATAATGCCCATATTCACGGCCCGGCTGACTACGGCGTGAATGCCGGTGTCATCCTTCAATTGGCGTTTACCAACGCGACTTCCGGTACTGTGACCGGCAACGGCATTCTTTCGGTAGCTCATGCTCAGGCTCTGCTGGACGGCCTGACATATATCAACGTGCATTCATCACTTCACCCCGGCGGTGAGATCCGCGGCCAGATCGTCCCCGAGCCGGCATCGATCGCCCTGCTCGCGATGGGCGGCGTTCTGCTGCTCCGTCGTGCTCGACGATGAAAGCCCCTCGCCCCCGCCGGCGAACACAGCCATACGCGCGAAAGCGCCTCCAAGAGAGGAAACCGCTGAAAAGCCGGTCCGGCTCGTCCGGACCGGCTTTTTCGATCATAGGCACCGCCGCGCCCCTTCCTGGGGGCGACCTTTTTGCGATGAGATCCAAGGAACAAGGGGTTAAATTTCGGACAAGTTTTGTGTACAATGAGGCTCGACAACTTGAGTGGAAAATGCGGATCGCGCTGGGGGCGGGGCACCATTCATTCAAAAGGATCGGGAGAATTGCAAAATGCATCGACGCCATCACCGCGCCGCGGGCCGTTTCCTGGAGATACTCATCTGCTTGGTTGTGACCGTTCTTGCAACGTCGTCGCGCGCGGCAGCCCAGCAGTTCATTGACGACACGGCCTCGCGCTTTCCCGTTCCCAATCCCTCCGACTACACGAATCAACTGACCATCGGCGACATCGACGGCGACGGCGATCTGGACATCGTCTTCGCCAATGGCGGCGGGTTCTCGACGCCCGGCTCGGCCGAGATTCAGCGTGTCTACATCAACAACGGAACCGGCGTGTTCACCGATCAGTCGGCTGCACGGCTGGGCTATAGCGCGATCTGTCGCGGTGTCGAGATGGGCGACATCGATGGAGATGGCGATCTCGATCTTATTTTCACCCTCGATTTTAACCGGCGGCCGACGCTGTTTCTGAATGACGGCAACGGCTTCTTTACAAACGTGACATCGCAGCGGCTGCCGCCCATCAGCATGAGCAGTTCGCGCGCCCAGTTTGCCGACATCGACAACGACGGCGATCTCGACCTCTTCTTCGTCAATGGCGGCACGAGCCGTTTCGGCTGCGGACAGTATCGCGTTTTCGTGAACAACGGGCTGGGGTTCTTTACCGACGAGACGGCCACGCGCTTTCCGATCGGACTGGTCTGCGAGCCGATGGACGCCATCTTCGGCGACATCGACGGCGACTTCGATCTGGACCTGCGCACCGCCAGCCGCGGCAACAACAACAGCAAGCTCTATCGCAACAACGGCAACGGCGTCTACACAGTCATCGCGGGCGTGCCGCCCGACAGCAATTGCTATTCATACGACTTCGGCGATCTCAACGGCAATGGCCATCTCGATCTGCTCGGCGTCAATGCCGGACCGAACAACACGGAGCTACTGCTGCAGAACGACGGCACCGGCAATTACACCAACATCAGCAGCCAGTTGCTCAGCAATCCGACGACGGACGACAACGACAGCAAATTTTTTGACTACGACAACGACGGCGATCTCGACATTATCATCGGAACGATCGGTTCGGCATCAGAACGCATCCTCAACAACAACGGCGCCGGCGTGTTCTCGCCCGTGACCAATCTCATCACGCCCGTGACGGATTCCACGATGGACATCATGGTCGCCGATCTCACGAACAACGGCCGGCTCGACATCGTGACCGGCCTGGGCGAGTCGGGCAGCCCTTTCCAACACCGCATCTATATCTACCTCGGTACGGCCGACACGATTCCGCCGCGTATCGTCGCGATCGAGCAGCTCCCGGATACCGACGACACGATCGGACCCTACGTCGTTCGCGCGGCGATTCTCGACGGCATGACTTCCGATCGAAACTTCTTCGACAAGGGCGTTTTTCTGAACTATGCACTCGGCGACGGGGACTTCGAGCGTGTGCCCATGCGCTATAGCGGCGGACAGATCTATCGCGGCGTCATTCCCGGCCAGCCCTGCGGCGGAACGCTGACATACTACGTGACGGCGAAGGACTGGGCCGAGAACGTCGGCGAGGGAGAACCACGAGACTTTCACATCTCCGACTCCGGGCCGCTGCGATTTGTGTTCAATGGAGGCGCCGGCGCGCCGTCACTCGCCGCGCCGTGCATTGCGCACGCCTTCGAGCTGGACATTCAGCCCTGCACCGAGAGCTATCAGCCGGGCACCGCCATTTTGCATTATCAATTCGATGAGGAAGGCTCCAGCATTCCGTTGACTTCGCTCGGTGGCTCGCTGCATATCGGCACTTTGCCGGCGGCGCGATGCGGCACGACGGCGTCGTATTTCATTAGCGCTCAGACGCTTTCCGGCCAGACCGTCTACTACCCGCCCAATGGTCCTACATCGCCGATGGTTCTGGAGATTGGCGTGCTTGCGCCGCAGGCCATTTTCGCCGAGGACTTCGAAGGCGGCGCCGTGCCGACAGGCTGGCAGGCTCAGGCCCTCTGGACCGTAACGGATGAGTGTATCCTTACCCCTGTCTGCAATGGTGCATCGTGGGCCTATTTCGGCGTGCCGGATCAGTGCGACTATGATGCGGGCTTCAACGACGGGCTTCTTTCGTCTCCGCCGATTGCGCTGCCGCAGAGTGGTTCGATCACGCTGCAATACTGCTCCACGTTTGAGCGGGAGAACTTTGGCGCTACGGATTGGCCTTCCGTGCTGCTTAACGGCCAGATCATCGACGAGCCCGCCGCCGGCGGCGTCGCTTCGACGCCGTGGCAGACACGCACGATCGATTTGACGGCCTATGCCGGGCAGGTCGTCAACTTGGCCTGGCGATTCAACACGATCGATCAGTTCGGCAACGCGTTTCGCGGCTGGCAGATCGACAACGTCGTCATCACGGCGACGCTGCCGTCATGCACCTTTCCCGCGCTGCACGGCGACATGAACGGCGACGGCCTGGTCGACGGAGCCGATGTGCAATTGTTCACCGACGCGGTGACGATCGAGTCGGCCATGCCCGCGCATGTTTGCCCCGGCGACTTCACGAATGACGGCGTCGTGACACTTCTGGATGTACCGCTGTTTGTGATGGCACTGATGGAGTAAGCGCCGGTAGCGACCTAATCGATCACAACTTCGTGGCACTGCAGGCAGTTGGTCACGCCTTCGACATAGGGCGGGTGCGTCTCAGGCTGCGGATAGATCGGGTCGGTTCCGATGTGGCAGATGATGCAGGCCGCGATATCGTCGGTATGCGTCTCACGACGCTCAGCCGTGAAGCGCCGGCGGAAGAGCTGCAAGTCGACGCTGCCTGTCGTCGCGCCGGTGTTCTGGTCGACCGTTCCGAGCGCCGCCAGGCCTTCCTCTTCGCCGAAGAATGTCACCTCGCCAGCCGGATCGTAGGGTCCGCTCGTATAAAAGCGTATCGGAAACTGAACCTGCGAGCCGTCGTCGTCTTTCACCAGCACGCGCCAATCTCCGCAGCCGCACGTCGCGAGGACAAACAGGCCCTTTTCCGTGTTAAACCCGTCAAACGACTTGCCGAAATACGGCCGACCGTCGGCCACGCCGCCGGGAATCGTGCTGAGTCCATCTGGTAGCGTCAGCGGTGAGAGGAACGCAAGGCTCTCGCAGCCGACAAAGCCGCAGAGCAGCGCAAGCCACAGTGAGCGGCGCGTGGCGATCGTCCGAAATAGAGTCGGCTTCCGCATAATGAACGATCTCAAACTGCCTGGCTTCGGTCGAGACAGGCGGAGCATATCCGCGAGGCGGCCAGCGCTGCATTTTAGCCGCACGCGCGTGTACGAAACAATAGCGACGTGTTTTGGAATCGAGGCCTTTTCGCTTGTAGAGAGGCTTATCGCAGGGGGCCGGGGCCGAGGTCTTCCTCGGTCAACACTGCATATTGGCGATTGACGAGCAGTTTCACGGCTGTTTCGACTTCGTCCGTGTGGATGGCCAGCGCCGCGCGACCGGTCGGCCGCGTCAGTAGCGGATATGCGTAGTCGATATTCACTTCACCGGCGAGCAGGGCCGAGCAGATCGACCGCAAGCCGTGGCCGTGCGGAACTTCGACGACGACCAGTTCGGTCTCGCTGAAGGGAAAATTCCGCTCCTTGAGCGCTCGAAGGGCCAGCTCGGTGTCGTCGCAGATGATGCGAACGATGGCGCAGTCGATGGCGTGAACGACGGACATGCCGACCACGCGCACCTCGGTCCCTTCGAAGGCCTGAAAGAGCCGCAGCAGCGCACCCACGCGATCGTCCAGGAAGACCGATATCTGTCGGACTGTCGGCGATCTAAACGTTTCAGCGGTTTCAAAGTCGTATTTTGCTGGCATAACGCGAATTGTATCGGGATTTTATGACGTTCAAAACAGAAAAGTCGGCCGCATTTCACAGTTCCGCGGCGGAACCCGTTCGACTGTCGGCTTCCTGATTATCGGCCAGATATCGGACGAATCGCGAAACCTCCTCTAAAGAAAGCGGCCGCGAACGGTCCCCGCCGGTCCGTCGCGGCCGCACTCAACGAGTGCTTCTCTCCCCTTCTTTGATTGCCCCCCGAATGTTCGGGCGGCGTCACGCGTGACGCCGCCCGCCCCCCCAGCTTCCCAACTGTGTCGTCGATCGCCGACGCATCACGCGGCGACCGGCCGCTTCCTGATTCGACAGGGGTCGCTCGGCGGCCATGACCGGCTCGCGCGTCTCCCTACTCCCCCATTCGCGCAAGCGCTGTCCAAGCCGCTTCGCGACCGCCTGTCGGTTATTTCCCCTGCTTTTCGCGCACGGCGCACCTGACCGAGCGCTGCTCGTTGCAGCGCGCAAATTCGGCGTGACGCCGGCGATGCTTCCTTCCGCGTTTTGAACGTCAAGCACGATCGCCGCGAGACATCGTTGCGGCCATCTTGTAGGGCGACGGGAGACGTGCGAGGTTCTGTCGCCCCTCTTGCGTGTCGCGATCCGCCATACTTGGATGGCCGATGCGACTCGATGCACTGGAAAGGCCGCGGCGGGTTACGATGTCGCCATTGCCTACCGTTTGTATTGTTTCCCGCTTTCAAGAAAAGGCAAGCACGGGCGCGTCTTTTTTTGTGGGCGCGGCACGGATTGGGACAACAGGGCGGCATTGCAGGGTTGCCGGCGCGAGCGCGTGTGCGTCTTCAACCAAAGCTGGGGAATGCCGACTCCACGCGAAACGTGCTGACGCACGGCTCGCCGGACCCACGCTTGTGCAATCACGGCGGCGGCTGGAGAATGAGGTCATCGCGAAAGGCGATCGACCGCGCGATGGCGCGCGATCGTGCGAAACCGCGGCCTCAAGGACCACGCGATGCACGCAACGAAAGCCATCTTCGCGGCACTGCTCATGATGGGCGGGGCCGCACTTCGATTCTGCTTTTGCTGAGGACATTCGCTTTCGACGCTCGGTCTGGGCGCGATCGTCATCGGGCTGCCGCTCGCCATCACATGGTCCGGCTCGGCGCTGAAGCATAGTGAGAACCGCATGGCCGCGCGCGTCGCCGTTGCACTGACGGCTGTCGGTATTCTGGCCGTGATTCTGAGTTTTTTTGCTCCGGCAATTGCCGTCATGCTGCAGTAAGACATCCGCATTTCCAGGTTTTTGAGCCTTCTCCGGGCTGCCTGAAGGGCGCGAATCGTCCAGCTACAATTCCCGGTAGGTATCGCAGTCCGGCGCAATCCGTCGCGCGGATGTTCAACTACTTTCATAAGGAGTTATGCATGGCTCTGAACATCGGTCTCAAGGTTTCCGATTGCCAAAGCGTCAACCAGATTCTGGCGGCCATCCTTGCCGATCAGCACGTGCTTTATCTGAAGACCCGCAATTACCATTGGAACATCGTCGGCCCGCAGTTCAACGATCTGCACAAGTTCTTCGAGAGTCAGTATGACCAGATCGCCGAGGCGATCGACGATGTGGCGGAGCGGATTCGTTCGCTCGGCGGCAAGGCGCCGGGAACGATGACGGAATATCTGAAGCTGGCCCGCCTGCAGGAGGAGCCTAGCAAGTTCCCCAACGCGCGCACGATGGTCGCCAATCTGCTGGCCGACCACGAGGCGTGCATCCGCCAGTTGCGCGGCGACATCACGGCATGCGGCGAGAAGCACGGCGATGCGGGCACCGAGGACTTTCTCACGGGGCTGATGGCGTCGCACGAGAAAATGGCGTGGATGCTTCGATCGTTCATTGATGAATGACTGGGACATCGTCGCGGCCATGTCGAAAGGCTGCGCCGGCGGCTCGACTCTCCCTCCATCTGATTGCAGTCTCCGGCGCGTCAGTAGATAATGCGCTTAATAAGAGCCTTTTCCGGATACTCAGGATTCGCGCCGGCGAGATACCGGTGCCACGGCATGTGACGCTGTGGTCACATGCATATGGGGAGAGGTTCTCATTACGCATACCCGTTCGCCGCGAGAACGAATCCATGCCGCGCAAGACTGTTGATCCGACGATCGATCTTCTCCTCGCCATTCTGGATGACGCCTACGACGGCAAGTCGTGGCACGGGCCGAATCTCCGCGGCGTGGTTCGCGGACTGCCGGTCGCGGAAGCGCTGCGAACCCCGGGCGGCGCGAAGCACAGCATCGCCGAGATCACCGTTCATTGCGCCTACTGGAAATACGCCGCGCGCCGACGGCTGCGCGGCGACAAGCGCGGCTCCTTTCCGCTTAAAGGCAGCAACTGGTTTCCGCTGCCGTCCGACATGAACGAGTCGGCATGGAAGAACTGCCTTAGTCTGCTCGACGGCGAACACGCCGCGCTGCGCGAGGCCGTGGCGGAGATGAACCCGAAACACCTCGCGATTGTCCCGAAAGGCAGTAAGATCACGCAGCGAAAGCTGATATACGGCGTCGCGTCGCACGATGTTTATCACGCCGGACAGATTCGGCTCATCAAGGCGATACTGACAAGGGAGTGACACCGCGCATGCAGATGCGTTCGATATTCGTTATGGCCGCCGCGCTCACGACGGCTTTCGCCGCAGCGGGCTGTCAGCCGGCCGATCCGGTTGTCGGTTTCATTGAAAGGCAGGACAGCTTGCCGCTGGACCAGCGCGTGCCGGACTGGGAGCGGACGCGCCGGCTCATGCTGCGCCGCGCGCCGGCCGTGGGGGAGGCCGCGCCCGACTTCACGCTGGCGGCGATCGATGGCAGCGGGGATATTCGCCGCAGCGCGTTTCACGAGAATCGTCCGCTCGTGCTGATCTTCGGCAGCTTCACGTGACCGCCTTTCCGTCGCCAGTCTGGCGACATCGAATTGCTGTATCAGACGTATCGCGATCGCGCGGCGTTCCTGTTTGTCTACATTGACGAAGCCCACCCGTCCGACGGCTGGCAGATGGAGATCAACGAAAAGGAAGACGTCGTCTTCGAGCTGCCGAAGTCATATGATCGCCGCGCGGAGATCGCCGCGAAGTGCTGTTCATCGCTCAAGCTCACCATGCCCTGCGTCGTCGACACGATCGACAACGCGGTCGACGAAGCCTACGCCGGCTGGCCCGAGCGGATGTTCATCGTTGATCGCGACGGCCGCGTCGCCTACGCCGGCAAGCCTGGTCCGTGGGGATTCAGGGTCGATGAAGTCGAGAAGTGGCTGAAGAAGCACGCCGCGAAGTGAGGATAAGGCGCCGAACACATGGCACGCCGCGCCGGTCGCTTCAGGCGCGATCAAACACTCGTCCGGTGATGCGCTCGTAGGCCTCGATGTAACGCTCGCTCGTGGCGTTGATGATCTCGGGCGGCAGCGCCGGCGCGGGGGCGGTCTTGTCCCATTGCCCGGCGTCGCACAGCGCCTGCAAGTGGTTGCGGACGAGTTGCTTGTCAAAACTCACCTGATCGCGGCCGGGTTCATAGGCGTCGGCCGGCCAGAAGCGGCTGGAATCGGGCGTGAGCGCTTCGTCGATCAGGATGACGCCGTCGGACGTCTCTCCGAATTCGAACTTTGTATCCGCGAGAATGATGCCGCGCGGTTCGAGATAGCTCGCCGCTTCGCGATAGATGCCGAGCGACAGCTCGCGCAGGCGCGACATGAGCGATTCTCCGACGAGACTGCACGCTGTTTCAAATGAGATGTTCTCGTCGTGCCCCGTCTCGGCCTTTGTGGCCGGCGTGAAGATCGGCGCCGGCAGGCGCTCGCACTGCCGCAGACCGGATGGAAGGGCGATGCCGCAAACCGATTGATTTGCCTGATATTCCTTCCATCCGCTTCCGGCCAGGTATCCGCGCACGACGCATTCGATCGGCACGACACGTGCTTTTCGACACAGCATGGCTCGGCCGCGAAGTTGTTCGGCGACAGACTCAAACCCCGGTGGAACACGATCCTGCACGACGCTCAGTAAGTGATGCGGGTACCTCGATTCCAGCTTTCGAAACCAGAATTCGGAGACGCCCGTCAAGACGCGACCTTTGTGCGGAATCGGATCGGGCAGCACGCAATCGAAGGCGCTGAGCCGGTCCGTCGCGACCATGAGAAGCTGGTCGCCAAGATCGAACACATCGCGCACCTTGCCGCGCCGAGGTGTGCGAAGGGGTACGTTGATTTGTTTTACGGTCGATGTGCTCATATCGGCGTCCATCAGACCGCAGCATCGACCGCTGCGGCGACGGCGTCAAGCTCGGCCGGCGGAGACTTCGCCGTCAAGCGAGTTTGACGCCGATTCCGACAGACGTCGTCCCAGGCGTTCGGTGAGTTGTATGATGGCGTGCGTGGCCCGAACAAACTGTGTCGCGAGGGCGCGCGAGCTTTCCATCTCGGCTTGCACGCGGGCCAGAATCTCGGTGAGCCTTCCGAGCTGGTTTCTTGCCAGGAGAGTCTCTCGCAGCCACTCGTCGCGCGGGGTGTATCGACGCTCGACTTTTTCGAGGGCCAGTTCGATCCGGTCGCATTCGGCCTCGATCTTTGAAATTCGGCGCAGGAAGCCCGTCTGAAAATGACGTTGGTCGTCGCGAATGACCTTGAGATAAAACAGGATGGCCGTCAACGGCACGCCGAGCACCGTGCCGGCCGCTGCGAGGAGCGTTGTGATGACCTGCCAATCGTGCGTCATGAGAATTAACCCGCGATTGAAGCCTTGTTCCGCGCTTCGCCGGTGTAAGGCGCGGCGTTTTTCGGCGTACGGGGCTTTTCGAGACGCAAAGAATGTCGAATCTGCGACACGGCGGGATGGATTTTGAAATAAGTCGCGCCTAAAACGGATAATTACCTTGACTTGTTGTGCCGATCATATAATCCTGTTGCCGCTTTGGAAGCGGCTCGGCGGGCTTGTGTGAACAAGCACCGTCGTGGCACGCGACTTGCGATAACACAGGCCAGATCGGGAGATATATCATGGCCGCCTCACGAAAGACAAAAACGAGCGGCAAGCCGGCGGCGAAGGCGTCAAAAAAGTCCGCCTCCGGCAAGGCGTCACCCTCCCGTGCCCAGGGTTCCAGGAAACCATCCGCGAAGGCACGCGCTTCAAAGCCGGCCGTCGCGAAGAAAACAATGAAGGTGGAAAAAGCAAAGATGCCCCGAGTCTCACGAAAAACAAAATCGGACGCGCCGGCCAAGGCGAAGCCGGCGCGCGCCGTAAAGTCCAACGCACCAACGAAGCCGGTGAAGTCGACCGTCGATCCCGAGTTGCTCAAAACCATTCGCGAGGCCCTTGTCGGCCAGCGCAATCAGTTGCTTTCCGTCGTGCAGTCCACACAGGCACAGCTCGCCGAAAAGGAGACCGGTCTGGCCGATCTCAGCGATCGCGCATCGGATGGCTTTGAGGACGAATTGGCGCTGGGCCTCATGCGGATCGAAGCAGCGCAGATTGATGACATCGAGGCGGCCATTCGGCGCATCGATGACGGTTCATATGGCATGTGCGTCGATTGCGGCAAGGCCATTCCGCGGAAGCGGCTGGAGGTTCTGCCCTTCGCGCAGCGCTGTCTCGAATGTGAAGGGACGAAGGAACGCCGAGCGCGTATGCAAACCGGCATCGATGACGATGGCGACGGGTCCGGTCTCGACTGATCGTCCGCGCGTCACATGCGCTTCAGGCTCTGAGACTTTCCGCCGGGGGATGTGATGTTCAGCGTGCGCGAAAAGCTGTTGTAGCTGGCGTTATAGGTGCGCTCCGGTTTGCCGGCCTGTTTCAGCTTCAGATGAAACCCGTCAAATTCGTATACGCCATTGAGGATTCCGCCTTCGCCGTCGGCAAACTTGGCGTAGGCGTTGAAGGTCTTGTCCTTCTTGAAGGTGGCCCGGGCGATGTGAAACTCCGTGCCCTCTGGGGGCGCTCCGCCGTCATATGCACCGCTGATCATGGAACTGCAGCCGACCACACTACCCGCCATCAGCAGCATCAGTGATCGACAAACGTCGCGTTTGATGTGTCGGCGTCGCATGGCTTGGCCCCACAACTTGATGTTGTATCAGAAGATACGATCGATGATAACGAAAATAAGGGCGCGGTGGGCGTTTGTCAAATCGTTGCAGACGCTTGTTCACGAATGCGACAACGCTTAGAATGCAGACGTCCTGACTTCGGCGTAAGTCCCGTTGTCATATGATCAAGCGGCGGCGGTCCTGTGCGGATCGTCTTAAGAAGCCGCGCTGTCGCGCCGATATTCAATCGGTGTGGACGGGCTGCGCTCGCCTCGCGGCCAGCGCCCGTCAGAAAGGAGAAACGGTCGTATAGACCTTATGGCCAGCACTGATGTGATAGAGGTCGAAGCCGACGTGGTTCAGGCCTTGCCGAATACGATGTTTCGGCTGGAGTTTGAGCACGAAGGCAAAAAGCACCAGGTCCTCGGGCATATCTCGGGGCGCCTGCGAAAGAACTTCATCCGCATTCTGCCCGGCGATCGCGTTCGGGTTGAACTCAGTCCGTACGATTTGAGCCGGGGCCGGATCACCCGCCGCTTGTAAACCACGCTCATCCTATTCGGTCGTAGCGGCCGATCGGCGCGGCCGTATCGCGCGATGCGCATGGCGTGCGCGCATAGAGCAGTCGCGTTTTGGGCCGGCGCATTTGATGTGCGCGAATCAAGCGCCGTTGTTCGGCGCGGCGTCCTTGTAGGCATGGACAATTTTAGTGACAAGGCGATGACGCACGATGTCCGCCTGGCTCAGGCGGATGATCGAGATGCCCTCGACGTTGGAGAGCCGATGGGCCGCGTCGGCGAGGCCGCTGCGCTGCCGGCCGTCGAGATCGGACTGGCTTTCGTCGCCGGTGATGATCATCTTGCTGTGGTGCCCGAGGCGCGTGAGGAACATGAGCATCTGCTGCGGCGTCGCGTTCTGGGCCTCATCTAGAATAATGACCGAATTGTTCAGCGTGCGCCCGCGCATGTACGCCAGCGGGCAGACTTCGATCACGTCGTTGGCGACGAACCGTTTGATCTGATCGAAGTCCATCATGTCGTGCATCGCGTCGAACAGCGGGCGGAGATACGGGTTGACCTTGGCCTGCATGTCGCCGGGAAGGTAGCCGAGCTTTTCGCCCGCCTCGACCGCCGGCCGCGCGAGAATGATCCGCTTGATCTTTCCGGCCTTGAGCAGACCGAGTGCGACGGCCACGGCGAGATACGTCTTGCCCGTGCCGGCCGGTCCGACGCAGAGGCATAGATCGTTTTCGAGCATGGCCCGGACGTATTCCTTCTGGCCCTCGGTGCGCGGTTTAATAGAGGCCGTTCGTCTGAAGACTTCGATGAGTTCGTGCGGGGCGCTTTCGGCGCGCGCAAGCCCACCCAAAGCTTCGGCGACATCATCAATCGTCAGCTCAGGCTTTGACTTGAGTCGGCTCTGCAGATCTTCAAAGACGGCGGCGGCCTTGCCGACGGCATCGGCCTCGCCCATGAGCTTGAGGTTCGGACCGCGTGCGAAGATGCGAACGCCGAGAACTTCTCGGATCATGCGAAGATTGCAGTCTCCAGGCCCATAGAGCTGCATGTGCGCGTCGTGTCCGCCGTTAAGTGTGATGGTGAGTTCGGAGATGTCGTGCTCCCTTGGCTGAACGTTTGATGGCACAAGCGGAAGGCGGAATGAGACCGCCGGCCGCACGGGCTTCCGATGCCTGCGCTTCAATCGATCCCTCGCTTCCGATGGGCGCTTCGATTCTTGCGATCGCGCCCGTCTTTTCTTCCACACTCCTTTATCGAACGGCGTCGCACGGCGATTCAGCGGTTCGATTCGGCTACGGTTTATACGTCGAATCGTCCGGCCAGGCTCGACGGTTTATCAGACGCCACATGCCCTGCAAGCCGGCGCGCGAACCTGTCCCGCTCATTTTAGCAGCAACATATACGCGACGGGAGCCGTCAAAAGGGGCGAATCGATGATATCCAACACGCCGCCGAACGCGGGAACCGCAGCCGCGGAATCTTTCGCATTGGCGTCGCGCTTGAACAGCGATTCCAGCAGATCGCCCGCGTGGCCGACAATCGCCATCGTCGCGCCGAAGATCGCGGCGTTGATGAGCGTCGGGAATGGATCATCCTGTGCCGCCCCATTGGCGACGACGCGGACAATCAGGGGCACGGCGACGGCTACCATTATCGACGTCGCTACGCCGCCGGCGAGGCCTTCGATCGTCTTCTTCGGGCTGAGCCATTCAATGAGCTTCGTGCGGCCGATCGCACGTCCGGTGAAGTATGCGCCGATGTCGCAGGCCTTGACGACGCCGACGTAGTACAAAAGCAGCCACGACGCGCCGGCCGGACCAAAGACGCGCAGCCGAACAAGAAATGACGCGAGCAGGCCAATGTAGAAGATGATGAGCAGGGTCGATCCGATCGATCCGATCGCGCCGTCGGATTTCTTCCGAGCGGCGGTGCCGAGCGCGGACCCGGCAAACGCGACAAGCAGCGCGCCGACGGTGAGCCGCCAGTCGACGGCCTGCGCGGAGGCGAAGGCATCGGCGGATCCATTGGCGGCGAGAAATGGAATCGCAACGAGCGTGAGATTGGCGAGCGTGGCCCATGCCGCAAGGGGGGCATGACCCGCGGCTCGCGCCAGGCTCGCCATTTCGCGCGTTGCGAAGAAAACCAGCGCGAGAACGACGCCGACAACGAGCAGGCCGTCACAACGGTATATGCCGATGCGCTGTAGCGGTTGAGCGGCGCTGCGGTAGAAATCGCTATTGGTCAGCGCGGCGTCGAAATAGACGAGCGCGACCAGTGCAATGATGAGCAGCGCGCCGTAGCCCAGACGTTGATTCATGCTTTCCACCAGCGGCGTCCGATGCACGCCGCAACGCCCGCCAAGAGAGGATGGCCATGCGATTCGTTTCGAGTCGCGCGGCAGCGGACTGGCCGAAAACGGCGGCTCATTGCCCGTTGATCAGTTGTTCGGCGTTCAAGCTCTTCCACTCGTTTCTGGTCGCCGGCGTCATGCCTCTGCAGAATGCGACGCGCATCAGGCGGCGGTTCGGCTCGAATACGGCGGAATGATACGTCACCAGCCCCGGTCCGCCGCCGTCCTCCGGCTCGACGGCGACATCGTCGAGCAACCGCGTTGCATCGTCGGGCGTCATCGGTTTGTCGCCGTTTGTGCGGCTGGAAAGTGCATCGTGGAGCGTTCGGTATCTTCGGCACGTCACGGGCGCTTGGCGCGTGCGATGGTGATTCGTGCAGAGGTCGTAGGCCGCGGACTTGCTTTCGAGTGCTTTTTGGGCTGCATCCGCTGCGTTCTTCATGCGGTTAACCTGATGAATCTGCACGCCGCCATGGTCGCCGCGGCGACCGTCGTATTCAAACACGCGGAACGGCGCCTCTGTCGCCGATTCGCGCCAGGGCGATCCGATGGGAATGTTGTTGCCGACGGCCGTGGTGCGGCTCTTGAGCACGTCGAGTGCGTCCTGCCAGGTCGTCGCGGCGCGGGCCTTCTCAATCGTCTCGCGGAGGATCAGCGATCTCGGCGTAAAGGCCCCCTGCGGGCCGGATGCATCGGTCATGACATCGTGCATGGCGACGGTCACGCCCTCCTCGTTCATGCCGGTAAAGCAGCCGATCTGGCCCGGCCACGTGATGGACACCCATCCGAGGCGGCCGGATGCCGCGTCGGGCGCGTGAACAATGATAATCTGTTCGGATGCCATGGCCGGCACATAATGCCAGTCGAGATTGCGAGCAACGATGGCATCCCCCGTCGCGGTCATCGGGCCCCATGCGGCAAAGGACGAACAGCCGAACCGGGCACTATCGGCGATGGCGTTCATCACGATGATGTCTTCAAGCTTCAGGGCGCGCTTCAACGACGGAACATCGAGCTTGCCGGATGTCGCGACGCGCATGCCCTCGTACATGCCGATCAGTTCCTCGCGATGGTGCGGTTCGATCGAGAGGGCGCGGCCGATGCGATTGAGGTTCTGTTCGTATGCTTCGGCTCCGCCGCTGAGACGGTTCGTTGCAATGAATGCGTCGAGCAGCGAGATGATCTCTCTTGCAAAGCGCGCCCCGTGTGCGAAGCCGCGCTCGCGCGGCGTACCGGTCAGCCGCAGAATGCGCACGCCGTCACGGTCGAGGCGCTCGCCGACATTCGCCTTCCTCGGCGCTGCTTTCGGCGGCTCGGCGCGCAGCGGCCCGGCAATGAAGAACAGTGCCATCAGCGTTGCGACCGACAGCATCGAAACGTAGCGAGCGTGTTGGATACGATGGTGTGTCATGGGGCGCAATTCTCCGTATCGGTCTCTCACGATGAAAAGCGATATTGTAACGGCGGGCGCGCGGCGGATCGACTCACCTCCAGCTTTCGGGCACGCGCCAGAATTCGCCGGCCAGCCCGAGGCTTTCAAACAGCGCGGCCGCCTCCTGTGCCGTCTTGCGCCGCCATTCGGGATGCAGGGCATTGCCATACCATTGCCGGGCCAGCTCCCAGGCCTGTTCGATCGGCAGTACGGCGCCGCGGTTGATTCCGTGCGCGGCGGACCATGCTGCGGCCTGCGTTTCGTCGCGGAAGAACTGGATCGTTGAGCAGGTGTGGATGACGTTGTCCCACCAGTGTGCGACGGGCAGGGCGACGTGCATCACCAAGTCGCGCTGCGCCGGCCGGCCGTCGACGATCTTGAGCGCGAGGGGTTCGTCTTCCGCGCCGAGCCGGGCGTGGATCGTCGCGTTTTCGTCGAGGATTGCCGCGACGCCCATGGCGCATTTGGCGCAGTTGGCCCACCAGCCGCCGCGCGCGGAACGGACAAAAAAGGGCGTCGGCGCGGTCGAGAACGGATGGGCGATCCAGATTCGCCGGCTGTGCGGATGGAGCACCAGCCCGTGATGCTCGTGGAGACGATGCAACGAGGCCTCGACCTGCTCGTCGGTACAGGCGTAAGCACCGGCCAACTCGCGCGGCTCCGGCGCGCGGCCGGTCTCGACGAGATGCCGGATGACGGCGATGCGCAGGGTACGATCGAGTTCGAGGTGGGTGTTCATACTCGGATTGCGAGACCGCTCAGGGTTTCAGGGGCTTACTTTCGGCTTGGATGACGCCAGGCTCTTGGAACGGAAGTAGAACATAATCTCCCTTGGTGTCGTCGACATACCACTTCACGTCGTGTTCGCCGTTGTTGTTCTTTCCGTTTGCCCCACAGGAATACAGGCAGGGCCTTCCGCCTCGAAGTTCGAAGATGAATTCGCGGCCTGTGTAAGGATCAATCCGCGCGATGGACGACTTCGCGATACCCAGTTCGTCCAGCGATTCGGGCCAGCCTTGATTCTCTCGTTCATATTTAAGAATCGACAGGGCAAGTAATGTGCCGCGCCGGCTTGCCTCCGTCCTGAGAAGCAACGAATAGTAGATTGGATAGGTTTCGATGTATGCAGAACAGAACAGGCCCGCGTACGGTTCGCCATCGATTTGCGATGCCAGTTTTTTCAGTTTGCGTTGCGTCCTCCTCGAAATCGGCCCAGCGGCGGCTTGAAAAAAGTCGTTCATCAATTTCCCGGTCAACTCGGCTGCCAGTCGAGGATTCGTATTCTCATCCAGGTTTGTGTAAGACGTGTTCTTGTTGTCCGACAAGAACTTGTCGCCGCGTTCTGAGCTGAATCGTCCGTCCGGATATAGGAATTGAAGGATGTCATAGAATCGGGCCCATTCAGTCAGCATGTCATCGGTGGCCACGGCGCTCGTGACTTCAAATTCCGACAGGCTTTCGATCGCGCGGCCAAGTTGGTGTTTGTCGAGCCGTCGTTCGTGGGCTGCACGGAGTAGATGTTTGTAAGCCATGTCGCAGTTTTTGAGCGACGCGATCGGTACCATGATGTTTCTTTGTCGAATGGCCCATGCCGAGACCTTAATCAAAGTGTGGCATGACTCGACAATGCCGGCTCCCTGTTCTTCACCTGCCACCCATGCGTCGATGATGAGGGCCTTGCCGAGTTCGCGAATCGCAACGACGCGGGGTGGATCCAAGTCGTTCAGATGCTTGATTTCGAATATATTGGGAGGCCAAATGCATGAATCCACGGACGCCTTCCGCACGTCTTCCATGAACGGCCGCCACGCATCAATTCGGTTCTTTATTGAGGGGAACTCTTTTGGAGACCATGGCCGTCCACTTGCGATGATTTTGTAAATCAAGTCTGACGATTGTGGGTCAAGGCCACTGGTAAGCCAGCGCTGCTCTAACGTGTTTTCCGGCCAGCGGATACTCAGGGCCGCGTTCGGCTTTCCCTCGCAAACGACGCGTGCGGCGTGCCACTTCACGTAGTTTACATTCTGCTTGAAATCCGGCTTCGGCGGAGGCGTTGTTCCGTAAGAAAGATCATGGCTCAACGCGGCGACAGTGACCGCGATTGTTACATGTTGGATAAAGCGGCCAGTATTGAAGTGTGCATCCGTCATGATGCACGGATTATAACTCACCCAAGCTTAGCAGTAACGCGCCTTCAATGTTTGGCGATCGGTGCAAATGCGCGCTTACTTTGCACGCACGGCGGCCTTTTTGGCGACGAGGGGCATCGCCGGCTTGGGCCTTGGGCGCTCAACCGGGGCGGACTTGCTGGCGATCGGGTGGCCGTTGTCTTTGCCGATGGGCTTGTCGGTCGGTTTGGCACTGGCGCCAGGCTTCGCGCCGGCATCCGGCTTGGAGTCGGTTTCGGTTGCCGCAGCATCCTTTGCGACGGGCGCTCCGCTGGCCGCTCCATTGGGTCCGAAGCCGGCCATATCGAGAATCTTCGCGCGGATTTCGGTGAAGAGTTCCATGTTGTCTTCGAGGAAACGCTTGGCGTTTTCGCGGCCCTGGCCGATCTGAACGCTGCCATAGCGGAACCACGCGCCCTGCTTTTCGATGACGTTGTACTTCACGCCGAGATCGAGCAGATCGCCCGATCGGCTGATGCCGCTGTCGAACATGATGTCGAACTGGGCGTCACGGAAGGGCGGGGCCACCTTGTTCTTCACGACTTTGGCGCGGACCTGGTTGCCCGTGACGGTCTCGCCCTCCTTGATCGAAGCGATGCGGCGGACATCGATGCGGATGGAGCTGTAAAACTTCAACGCGCGGCCGCCGGGCGTCGTCTCCGGATTGCCGAACATGACGCCGATCTTCTCGCGAATCTGGTTGATGAAGATGACGATGCAGCGGCTCTTGGCGATGACGGCGGTGAGCTTTCGCAGGGCCTGGCTCATGAGCCGAGCCTGACCGCCGACGTGGGCCTGGCCCATCTCGCCCTCCAACTCGGCCTTGGGAATAAGGGCGGCGACGGAGTCGACGACGATGACATCGACCGCATTGGATCGGACGAGCATGTCGCAGATTTCGAGGGCCTGCTCGCCACCGTCGGGCTGGGAGACGAGCAGCGTCTCGGGATTGACGCCGTTTCGCTTCATCCATGCGGGATCCAGCGCGTGCTCGGCGTCGATAAAGGCGCAGACGCCGTCGGCCCGCTGCGCCGAGGCGATGACATTCAGCGCGAGGGTCGTCTTTCCGCTGGACTCAGGACCGAAGCACTCGACGATGCGTCCGCGCGGAATGCCATAGCCGCCGAGGGCGATATCGAGCGAGAGAGCGCCCGTGCTGATGGCGTCGCGGCTGACGGGCATGTTGCCGTCCATCGCCATGATGGCGCCCTTGCCGTAGGCCCGCTCGATCTGCTGCAGGGCGCGATCCAGCGCCAGGTGGCGCTTGTCGTCGGCGTGAGTCTTGTCGGAAGAGGACGGCGTATTCGCGGCTTTGACCATGACGTAGGCTCCTTCGCGTGACGATTCGCTTCGGCGCGGCGGCTGCATCCGGCGCGACACGAGAGCTTATCTTGCCATGAACATCGGCGGCTGGCAAGACCTTTTTTTAGGAAAATGTTAGGATTTGTTCGGAGGGCTGTTTAAGCCGCGCCGCGAAGCGGGCGTCTCGTATGTTCGCGGAAAGAAACAGGCCCCGAACGCGATCGCTCGAGGCCTGTGGATGGAACATGAACTGCTGCGTACGTTGACTGGAGAGGTCGAAAATCGACGCGATTCGTGCGTGGGGCGTCGAATCCGAGCGCCGATCAGCCAATCAGACCGATCAAGGGAATCCGATCGGCGTGCCCGGCTCGGCGCGCATCGAATACTCAGTGCCGATCGCAAATCGCGGATCAACCGGAATGTAGGCCGCATGGCCGTCGAAGAAGCCGAGAGAGAACTTGTTGATCTTCTTGTGCCAGCTCTGGGCATACTGCGGATTCGGGCTGGTCTGACCGGTGCCGGGCGTGACCATGTCATAGGCCCATGCGTTGAACGTGCCCTCGGCAAAGACGATGAATCGTGAGCCTGGTCCGCCGATCTTCCTCGCGAGCAACTGCTTGCCGGCCTTCGTCATGTTGTTCAGATTGCCGTAGGGGCCGCCGTTCCACGGCGCGCCTTGGAACCAGTACCAGCTGATGGCGTAGCTCGTGCCGTTGAGCTGCCATGCCGCGTAGTTGTCGGGGCTGGGTGAGGGTCCGCTGCCGACGAGCGGTGTCGCTTCCTTGTCATCTGACGGGCAGACATAAGACTTGATGATGCCGCGGCCGGTGACGCCGGGGGCGATGTACTTGTTGAACGGCCGCCACTCGGTGCGATAGCGGAAGGTATCCGCGCCGCTGTAGGTCGGATGGTCCATGTCGGTCTGGAAGCCGCCGTAGACGAACTCGGATGCGTACGAGGCGCTCTGGCCGTTGTAGTTGAACCCGAGGTGCCATGGCAGAACGTATTCGTCTTCGTGATCCTGGAAATACTGCGGAATCGTCAGGACGTGCGTTCGTAGATTGTTGAGGCAGTATGCCACGTTGGATGCTTCCTTCGCGCGGCTGAGTGCCGGAAGGAGGATCGAGATCAGGAGGGCGATGATCGCAATGACCACCAGAAGTTCGATCAGCGTAAAGCCGCGAACCAGGCGAAGACCCTTGCTTCGACGATTGCTTACAGACGATTGATACATGGTTCCATCCTCTTCTATGTTTTTCAAAACCGACTTACCTTTGTGATAAACAGTGACTATGCAGCAGGTTCCCTACACCCAGCCCGGTCAGGGGCAATCGGGGCAGCGCCCCGGGCTGCCGTCCGCGTTTTGTGCGGGAAAGTGCTTCTGGTGCTCCTCGCAGTACCGCGCGGCTACCGCAGCGGGTTCCGAGCATTTCGGGCAGGGGTACAGCGTTCGCTCTTTCGCCGTGCGGCGGACGAGACCTTCACCCTCGGCGGCCGGTCGAATCCCGCCGCGAATCTCGACCTTGGCGAGATTCTCAGGCGTGTCCTGCGAGACCTCTCCGCAGGCCTCGCAAATGATATCGACCATCATCGATTCCGTGACGACTTCCGGCTTCTCTGGACCGCTGGTCGAGTAGTAGATGATGCCGGCCAGCACGAAGACGCCGACGGCGATGGCTATTTTGGATCCCTGTCCACCCATGTTGTTTGGCGTCCCTTCATGTGCGAACGTGCGGGACCGCCATGAAGTACAGGCGATGACCGCGCGTCGTTCTTACGGATGTTCTTTCGAACGCAGGCCGCAAACCAAACGGCCGGCGCCGATTCGCCGCGCGGGCGTGGCGGGTTCGAACTTTGAATCCGGTTCGGTTAAGACGCAGATCCGCACGCCACCCAGCGGCAAATCGATCGTCACTGCTCGGACATGGTATCTTAACACGTCCGAGGGTCAATCCACAACGAAAATTATAGCCGATGTCGCCCGTGGGTTTCCAGACGCGCTCGGCATTGAAAAATGTCGCCGGATTGACGCAAAAAGCGATGCTTCGTTCCAGCCGGCGGACGGCGATTTCGGCTATCTCGCCAAGGGGTCCCAATCGGAGCCGTACTTCAGTCGCCGAGGAGTCGGTCAAACATGCACCGCCTCTGATAGCGTTAACAGGATTGCGTTGCTGGTCAGACGGCGACGAAATCCATCTTTGCATCAAGGGCCGTCGTTGGCTCCGGCAGGGTCCGCTTCGATGATTAATCCGGGCACTCCGGGTTTGCGACGGTGAGCAGGGTCTCGACGAAGGGTGAGATGTCGTCGAAATCGACTACGCCATCCTGCGTCAGGTCGGCACAGACACAGCCAGCCGGAGCGCAGCCTTCGAGGAGGCAGTGCGTGAACGCGAGGATGTCGCGCGCGTCGATCAGGTTGTCGCCGTCGACATCGGCCGGGCAGCCGCACTCGCAATCATCGGGCAAGAGGTTTTGGTTGCAGTCGTTGTTTTCGAGGCGGCAGACATCGGGCACGCCCAGGCCTGCGCAGTCGTATTCTTTAGGCACCCAGCGGAGGTAAGCCTGCGGCAGCGTGGTCGCCGGCTCGTCGCTGCTGATGGTCCGCGCGAAAGTCTCAAAAGCCACCCATTGTCCGTCGGGTGAAATGCGCGGCACGCCGGGAACGTTTGTCGTGAGGTCCGGCGGCGTGCCATCTTCGTGCCGATTGATCAGCTCGATCTCGCCGGTGGCGACGGTGTAGCGATAGATCATGAAAATGCCGAGCGGTGGATCCTCGTCGGATTCGAGGTGCTGCAAGTCGCTGATGAACGAGACATAGCAGCCGTCGCTGGAGATCGAGGGCCTTGTCAGCAGCGCACCTTCATTGGTTCCGGGAATATTCAGGCGTGTTGTCTTGTTCGTTTGCCGGTCTCTTATGAACAAGTCCTGCCGGTTATTTGTGTCATCGGCGACGAGATTGGATGCTATGCTGTCGAATACAATGAACCGACCATCGCGCGACATGGCGAGCGTCATCTGGGTACTCCAAAACAGACTTGACGCGCCGCTGTTGCGATTGCCTTGCTCACCTGCGTCATTGACGCTGATCAGGTGTGTTTGACCCGTTTCGCAGTCGCGCACGAAAATATCACGGGCGTTGTTGCTGTCATACCTCACGAGATTGGGGGCGCTGCTTCCGAATGCCACATAGCGGCCGTCGCCTGAGATCACCACGCAGCCCGAGCTGATATTGGTCCCGAAAAAGCCGCTGTGTCCGATAGGCTCGGCGCCGTCATGGCCGACGCTTACACGAATGGTGGTGCCGGTCAGCCGGTCGCGCCGAAACACATCGGCCTGAGTCGAATCGTTGGCCACGAGGTCGGTGGCGAGGCTCGCAAAGGCGACGTAACGCCCATCGTCCGAAATGGATGGCGAAAGGGATATATTGTTGCCTGGGAAGCCGGACGGTGTCTGGCTGATCATTTCTGATGTGCCGTTCGCGCGGTCATGAATATAGACTTGCATAGCCGCGTTGGTGGGTATGGTTAGCTGGGCATCGCTCACGAATGCCACGAACCTTCCATCCGGCGTCATGTCAATGGTTGCAAAAGCATTTTGAGTGGCGAGCTGTCCGTTGCTTTGACGATGAATGTTCTCGACCTCGCCGGTCTCAAGGTCTTTCACGAACACATCCGTTCGCCCGTTGGTGTCGTTGGGAATCAGGTTGGTCGCCTTTGAATAAAACGCGACGAATCGCCGATCCGCGGACATGACCACATCAAAAACCGTGGGATCTCCTAGTCCGCCGCCGCCGCCGCCGGCGGCCGGAAATCCTTCGGCGTTTTCGCTGACGCGCGTCATGAAGATGTTGTCGATTTCGCAGTCGTCCGGAATGCCATTCTCATTGCAGTCGTTGCCCTCAAGCTCGTCTTCATCGGGAACGCCGTTGCCATTGCAGTCGATCGAGCCGAAGCAGCCGGTGAAGCACTCATCGGGGATGCCGTCGCCGTCTACGTCAAGGCTGACGCCGAGCGCGATGTCGCAGCCATCCCACTGCTGGTTTCCGTTGCAATCGGCAAAGTAGCCCATCATGTCGCACTCGTCGGGCCGGCCATTGCCGTCGCAATCCAGTGAGGGGTTCTCCTCCACCTCGATGACATCGGGGATACCGTTCTGGTTGCAGTCCTGATCCAGCATGATATAGACGCGGCCTGCGCGGTTAAATGTGGGGACAATTGTCTCTTCGGGCGCGCCGACGGCGTAGGAGCTTAGCTCGGGGCGGTCGCCGTCGATTCGGCATAACGCGGCCCCGAAGTACGTCGTGGTGCCGGATGTTCTGTTCGTACGCGAAGCGATCACGGAGAGATCCGCGCCGGAGAAAAGATGCGCTTTGCCGCGCGGTAGTGGGGTCATGACAAACTCTTCCGGCGCTCCGACGACGATATCGTCGATGCCGTCGCCGTTCTGATCGGCGACGGAGGTCAGCGCGGCGCCGAATCGAGCCAGGGCCGAGGGCGTTGGCGAGATGACCGAGCCGGCGGGCGCGCCGTCGGCGCCCTTGAAGACATAGACGCGGCCAGCGATTGTTAAGCCGTTTACCGTTTCACGCGGCGCGCCGACGAGCACATCTTGCGTATCCGTTGATACGCCGCTGAGATCATCAATGACCGCGACGGATCGACCGAATTCGATCAATGACGTACTGTTGGGCGAGGGGATCGTCAGCAGCAGGTCGTCATTCGCCAGCGAATACACATAGATTTCGCCGGAAGTCGTCGCACCGGCACGCGGCGCGCCGACGAGCAGTTGTTCAACGCCCGCGCGGCGGATGACCGCAAGCGAAGAGCCGAAGTAGGCATTCGTTGTCGGCGTCGGCGCGAGGTAAGTGCGGATGTGCGCGCCGGTCGCGCCGCTCATGAGATGCACCGCGCCGGCGTCGCCGATCGGCTGCGGGTGATCTTCAAATGGGCATCCGACAAGGATGTCGCCGAAGCCATCGCCGTCCACGTCTGCCACGCCCACGACGCCGGTGCCGAACTGGGCGTTGAGTTGGGCGGCCGGCGGCGCGATCGTGCGTATCCACTGCCCGTCAGCGCCGGAAAAGATGTAGACTTCCCCCGCGGTCGCGACGGCGCCGATCGTCGCAGAGGGCGCGCCGACGACCCAATCGGCGATATCGTCGCCGTTTACATCGGGCACCGATGCCACCGACGTGCCGCCGCGCTTGACGCTGAACTGCGCCGGGATGGGCGGCAGGAGCGTGTACAACACATCCGCATTCAGGCCGGACAAGACATACGCATGGCCGGTGTTGACGTTGGTGATGCCGCTGTGCTCTCCGGGCGCGCCGACCAGTAGATCGCCGACGCCATCGTTGTTGATGTCGCCGATGCCTGCGAGGGCGTAGCCGAAGAACCCTTGTGAACGCGGGTTTGGCGAGTGGACGACCGGCTCAGTCGCCAGAGCGACCGAGATGGGGGTGAAGGCGGAGGCCAGTAGAATGGCGACCAGCGCCATCCGAATGGCCCGCTGCGTCGAACGCAGCAGACTTGTGCGAGAAGCGACCATGGCAATACTCCCGTCAAAATAGAAATATGAAGAAAATAAGTGAAGGTCATGATTGTGTAAGCCCTTAATTCAGCTTGGCCTGCGGCGGCAGGCCTTGGTATGTGCGCGCCGGGGCAGGATGTTCCGCCCACGGGATTTTCGTGGGCGCAGGCACGCATTGTATGATATGAGTCCGCTAAGTGTCTAAAGTACCGAAATGGACTGTCGGCCATGCCGATCAGCTTCGCGCGTCGATTCTGAATTTGACGGTGACGACGGCCTGCACGTCTTTGGCGATGGTGGATGTGTCGTAGGTTCCCCAGTCGCTGACTTCGGTGGAGAGTGGCTGGGTCACTTGCAGCACGCCCATCTGTGCCGATCGCACCTCGGCGACGCGGCAGCCGGTTTCGTTGGCGATGTTGTCGGCGCGGGCGCGGGCGTCCTTGGCGGCGTCGGCCATTAACTCGACCTTCAGCTTGGCCAAATCGCTGTAGTAATAGGCCGGTGCGCACGAGAAGACGAGCACGCCGTCCTGGATGAGCTGTGTCACTTCGCCCGCCGCGCGTGCCACCTTATTGACATCGGTCGTCGTCACGTTGAAGCCGCGCGATAGGCTGTAGCCGGCGACTTCGCGCGTCTCCTTTCCTTTTGCGTCGCGAGCGTGGTGTTCAATGGTGCTGATGGCCGATAGGGCGATGTCGTCGTTTTCGAAGCCCTGCTGTTCGAGGAAGCGGCGGACGCGCGTGACGCCCTCATCGAGCACGGCGAAGGCGGCCTTCAAGTCCTTGTCCTCGCCGCGAACGCTGATGTACCAGACGGCCTGATCAGACTGGATGCGTTTTCGGGTCGATCCTTTGACGGTGATGATCTGGTCGGCGCGCAGGGTCTGCTCGCCGCGCGTGACATAGGCGCGCGAGGCGACGACGGTGCTGCTAATCGCGCCGACGACGGCCGCGACGACCACGACGGCCGCAACGGCGGCCAGATTGAATCGAATGTTGTATTCCACGACGAACCTCCGTGTGATTGACAGGACTCCGGCTGCGAACCGTCCGTGGTTCGCGAATGCCCATGAGAGCGTACGTTCCACCGATGGGCGGTGGTTCGCGCGGATTTCCAGGTTGCCGCGTTCAAGGCTGTTGACCGTGCGATGCATGGGTGAATCAGGGGCGGCGCGATGTTATACTGCTGGTTTCGCCCGGCGCTCGATTTCGTCGCATTTGAGTTCGATTCAGCGGCGATCCGCCTTGTTTAGGTCGCGCCGGGCGCATTGATCGAGAGGAGCGGTTTACATGACTGCGAAGCGACCAGCCCAATCGACGCCCGATCTGTCCATCACGTTTTGCGGCGTGCGCGCTCCGAACCCGTTCTGGCTGGCGTCCGCGCCGCCGACGAACAGCGGCTATCAGGTGCGGCGGGCCTTCGAGGCCGGCTGGGGCGGGGCGGTCTGGAAAACGCTTAATCACGAGCCGATCGTCAATGTCTCATCGCGGTACGGCGCGATCGACTATGACGGCCGCAAGGTCGTCGGCCTGAACAACATCGAGCTGATTACGGATCGACCGCTGGAGGACAATTTGCGCGAGATCCGCGAGATCAAGCGCGACTTTCCGAACCATGCGGTATTCGTATCGCTGATGGTCGAGTCGAAGCGCGAAACGTGGCATGACATCGTGAAGCGCACGCAGGACACGGGCTGCGACGGTCTGGAGTTGAACTTCGGCTGTCCCCACGGCATGAGCGAGCGCGGAATGGGCGCGGCCGTCGGCCAGGTGCCGGAGTACACGGAGCTGATTACGAGCTGGGTGAAGGAGGCGGCGAGCATCCCGGTGATCGTGAAGCTCACGCCGAATATCACCGATGTGCGCACCGTGGCCCGGGCGGCGAAGAACGGCGGCGCCGACGCGGTCTCGCTGATCAACACGATCAACAGCATCATGTCGATCGATCTCGATACCTTCGCGCCGCGCCCGGCGGTCGCGGGGAAGGGATCGCACGGCGGCTATTGCGGACCGGCGGTCAAGCCGATCGCGCTGAACATGGTCAGCGCGATTGCGACCGATCCGGCGTGCAAGGGCCTGCCGATCAGCGGCATCGGCGGTATACAGGCCTGGCAGGACGCGGTCGAGTTCATGCTTCTGGGCGCGGGCAGCGTTCAGGTGTGCACGGCGGTGATGCACTACGGTTTTCGGATCGTCGAGCACATGATCAGCGGCATGAAGAACTGGATGCGCGAGAAGGGCTTTTCTCGCGTGGCGGATTTTCAGGGCAAGGCCGCGCCGAATATCGTCGATTGGGGCGATCTCGATCTGGGGCACAAGGTGGTGGCCGAGATCGACCAGTCGAAGTGCATCCACTGCGGGTTGTGTTACATCGCGTGCGAAGACGGGTGCCATCAGTCGATTCAATGGGAAAGAGTGCCGGAGGCCGAGTTCGCGAAGCGATATGGCGCGACGGCGCCGTCCGGCGGCAACGGCCATGCGTTTGTGAATCCGAGCATGACTTATACGCGCAGCGGCGATATGCAGGTGCTTCCGGGTTCGGCCGACGGCTATGTCGGCGTGTTTACGATCAAGCAGGATACGTGCGTGGGCTGCAACATGTGCTCGCTGGTGTGCCCTGCGCAGGGGTGCATTTCGATGAAGCAGGTTCCCAGCGGGCTGCCGAGCATGACGTGGAAGGAGTATCAGCGGAAGCTGGCGGCGGGCGAAGTGGAGAAGATCCGTCCACCGGAGCATGTATAAGTCTGGCGCAGTGCGGCGACCTAAAACGTTGTCCGCCAAAGGTTCGGCGCGATAATGATCGCGGGGCGATCGGGGATCGGGGCAGGACCGATAGCCATGTACGGGGCGGATGATTCCGAGAGGGCCTTGCCCATTGCTTCGCGGCTGGTGGGGCGGTACAATTCGATATGATTTGATTGCCTGTCGGCCTACGGGGGAACAGGCGTTCGATCAGCCCGCCCGGTACGTCCGCAGGCCTCGCCGCGGGCGCAAGAGAAGCAGTTTCCGGCGACTTGAAGTCGTACATGCCGCAATGATGCTCGCTCGCCCCGCACGCGCAAAGTAGCGATCATCCTCGTTTACGCCTCAGGAGGCACGATTATGTGGTTTCGCTCGTCGAAAGTTGCGAGTCTGGCCGTCATGACGCTGGGCGCTTCGGCCGTTTTTGCGGTCGGCCTCGCGTGCAGCAGCAGCCCGTTTCTCGCGGCCCAGTTCAACACGCAGCTAGCCAACTTCCTTGCGGGAAATCCGCCGGCTCCGCCGCCGAACAACAACAATGCCAACGACAACACGAATAATCAGGTCTTGGCGTCGGTCTGCGATCTGGAAGCCGCACAGCGGACGCTTCGCGTCGAGCTGCGCAATTCCGCGCCGCAGAATGTTGAGTTCGCCATGACGTTTGTCGTGTCGGCCGGTCCGGGCGGGTTCGTCTGCGATGCCGAAATCCAGAACTACATCAACGCCGGATATTCCGATGCCATCGTTCCCGGCTCGGGCAATCAACTGGCGATCGGCTGCGACGTTATCACGCTGCTCAGCGGAACGCGCATCCTGACGCTCGAGTTCGGCTCGAACCAGGGAGCGGCCGGCATCGTGCTGGCCAATAACTCGGGCGATGCCGCTCAGACCGGTCCGCCGCTGGCCCTTCGTCGGCGCGACAACGGCGGTTTGGACATTCCTCTGCCGGAGGTGATCGTCTTCGGCACCGACGACCAGAATTACATCTGCATCGGCGGCGCGACCGTCGGCGATTTGTGCACGCAGCGCGGCTTCCGCTATCTCAGTCCGGCCGGTCTGACGGTCGGCAAGTCGCCGGAGGCCTCGCGAATTCAAGGCACGGTGTGCGCGGAGAATTTCGGTTCGGCGCCGGAATGGCGGCTGGACAAGACGCTCGACACCGTGACGCAGCCGTTCCAGTATGGTCGCGGCGGTTCGATTGTGGCCCGCATTCTGGATCGCTCAAACGACGCGCTGAACAATCCGCGAAACCAGGTGGTTTGGACGGTGCTCGACGCAGCCGGAAACACGCTGCATCCGGAAGATCCTTGATTCCTTAAGCGAGCCTGAACGGATGCGGCGAAAACCGCACCGCGAATCTGGATGAATGATGATGATCGGACGCCGCGAGCCTTCGCGGCGTCCGATCTTCTTTTGGCAGACCGTGAGGCGCCCCGCCACCGCGCGGAATTTGCGCGATGCATTATGCGGCAGAACGATTTCGTCTGAACGATTCGCCACAGCTCCTTTTACTCAGAACCTATCGCGATATACTTCCGAACGGATAACGGGTTAAACGCCCTCCGGGAGACTTCGTTCATGCGATCCATCGTGTGCGCGGCCGTCGCTGTTTTGTTTCCGATCGTCATTTCAACAGGTTGCCAGAAGCCGGAGGCTTCGCCGGACGGCAAGCTGGTTCAGATTGGCACGACGCGGGCTGATTTGTTCGGTGTTCCGTCAGAATATCGCGGGTTGCATCCTCGGCTGGAAAAGCTGTTGGAAGGGCCGGTCGTGTTCAGTTCTCAGCCGGACGGCGCGGCGGTCGCCGAGCAGATGCGGCAGGGGACATTTGACTACGGTATCCTCACGGCGGCCGAATACGCATCGATTCAGGATGTCAGCCAGCTCAAGCCGCTGGCGATGGGCGTGAATGCCGCGGGCAAAACGTCACGCAAGGCATACATCGTCATCAAGGCGAATTCGCATCTGAAAGGCATCGAAGACTGCAAAGGCAAACGCTTCGGCTTCGGTTCGTATAAAGATCTGTTGACCGATTACGCCGCACGGGCGGCACTGGAACAGGCTGGCGTGCCGGTAAAGGACTTGTTGACCGAACTGCTCACGCCGCCGCCGTTGGGCCTGGAGGGCCGTCTCTATCTCGGTCGCGACGTGGCAAAGACGATTGTGAACGATCTGACGGTTAATGCAGGCGCGGTCGACGAAGTCGACTACAACGGCTTGAAGGACACGGGCGGCAGCTTTCTGCTCGGCCCATCCAAGGATCAGTTGACGATCGTGGGCGAGACGATCGAAGTGCCCGAGTTGCTTGTGGTGGCCGGTCCGGAGGCGAATCCCCGTCTGACGGAAAAGCTGCGGCAATATCTGCTGCACGACGTGGCTGATGACGAGCGCATCCGCAAGGACCTTGGATTGACGGGATTCGCCGAACCGCGGATGGACTTGTATGATGGCGTTCGTAAGGTGATTCAGGCGAAGTAACGGTCACACAGCGCAGGCGGCGCGGATGACAAACACCGATAGGAATAGATAAGCATGACGACGGCAAACGGAACGACGCTCATTCGATTCAACAGGGAAGCACTGGTGCGCGAGGTCGGTCTCGTGGTTGCGGCCAGCGTGTTTGTCGCGCTGTGCGCGCGGATTCAGGCGCCGGGACCGGTGCCGTTTACGATGCAAACGTTCGCGGTCTTGCTGGTGGCGGGCGCGCTGGGTGCGACGCGGGCGACGGCGGCGATGGTGGCGTATCTGGTGGAAGGAATCGCCGGCCTGCCGGTGTTTGCGAAGGGAACGGCCGGCGCGGCTTATCTGTTCGGCGAGACGGGGGGCTATCTGCTCGGTTTCGTGCTCGCGGCGTATGTGATCGGTCGAATGGTCGAGCGATCGCGCAGGCCAGGTGCGGTTCGCCTGACGCTGCTGTTCGTGGTCGGCCACGTGATCATTCTGGCGTTTGGGTTTGCCTGGCAGGCGCCGCTGGTCGGGCTGAAGGCGGCGTTCGTCATTGGGGTTGCGCCGTTTCTGTTGACGAGCGTTCTCAAGAGCGTGCTGGCCGCATTCGCGCTGCGGGGGCTTTGGCTGGCGCGTAGACGCAACCGATGACGTTTCATACGTCTGTATTATTCACCTTCCTACTGATCGTGGCATCGGCGGGTTGTCGCTCGACGTGGCCGATTGAGGCCGATTTGTCCGCGCCCTCTCCGCGGTTTGAGATGCATGGGCGAACATGGGGCTGGCCGATTCGGTGGCCGCATGTTTCGGCTTTTGCCATTGGCGCCGATGACGAATCGCTGTGGGAGATCGAAACGATCGATCCGAAGGGCATTCCCGCACGACAGCTCGCGATCGTTTATGGCGATGTGCCGGAGACTTTCGTACAGAATTACCCGCCGAACAACGCGCGGCCGAGGCCCATGGTCCCCGGCCGGACGTATTTCGTCGCGGCGACGGGTCCGAACGATGAGGTGTTTCGGACGGTGTTTGCGGTTCCGATCAGTCCCTTGGGCGTACCCCCTGAGCCGGATTGGACGCCCGACGGGCCTCGCCGAATGCCCATGAAGAACGGCGGCGATCAACCGCCCATACCGCCAAAGCCTGCCGATTAGGGTGCATCATCTGCGCCCTGGGGCCTGATGAAGCGGGCCTCTATCCATCCTTTTCAAGAATTCAACGGCTCTGATTCGATTCGATCATCGTGCAAGTGCGCCCGGCTTCGTCGAGCGGGCTTCTCGATTCATCTTGATGAATCGGGCTTGCATCGTGCGGGATGTTGGAAACATCGCCGCGGTTTCGGATTGGACGAACCATGTTGTACGGACTGTGGCTATCCGCGGACGGTTTGATCGCTCAGCAATACCGTCAGGACGTGATCGCGAACAACCTCGCGAACGTCGATACGCCGGGCTTCAAACCTGATCGCGTGGCATTTGCCGAACGGCTCACCGAGGCGATGCTGCAGGGCAAGCCCAGAGCCTCTGATGCCGCGCAGTCCAGGGCGACGGGCGGACTATTCGGGCAGGCCGTCTACACCGACTTTACGACGGGCCGCATCATTCCTTCTGACAATCCGCTGGATGTTGCGCTTCTGGGTGACGGTTTTTTGAAGGTGCGCACGGCCAACGGAGAGTTCTACACGCGTGACGGGCGGATGACGCTCGATCGTGCCGGTACGCTGCGCCATGTCGCCTCTGGCGGGGAAATATTAAACGAAGCCAATCGGCCAATGCAGCTCGATCTTGCATCGCGCGAGCCGGTCCACATCGACGCGACAGGGCGCATTCGGCAGGGCGCGGATGTCGTGGGCGATCTTGCCATGGTTGATTTTGAGGATCGCGGCGCGTTGGACAAGATTGGCGACAACCTGTTCAGCGGTGATCGCGCGCTGCCGATGGCCGGTCGCGGACAGGTGAAGCAGGGCTATACCGAGGCATCGGGCGTCGATCCGAGTCGAACACTGGTGGAGATGATCGCGGCGTCGCGGGCCTACGAGATGGGCGCGTCGCTGATTTCATTGCAGAACGAGACGCTTGGCCGCGCCGTGAATGATGTAGGCCGGATCGGCTGAGGCCGGTCGGGCGAATGGAGAGAGTGACGCATGTCCATACAGGCGATGTACACGTCCGCGACGGGGCTTCGAGCGATGGATTCCAAGCTCGAAGTGATTGCGAACAATCTTGCGAACATCGACACGGTCGCATTCAAGCGGGCACGCCCGAACTTTGAGGACCTGCTCTATCTTTCGATTGAGCAGCCGGGCATTCGCAATGGTCTGGATGATCCGCTGCCGCTGGGCAAACAGGTCGGCATCGGCGTGACACTCTCGTCGACGCAGCAGGACTTTCAACAGGGGTCCGTGAATCAGACCGAACAGCCGCTAGATCTGCTGATTGAAGGCGACGGGTTCTTTCAGGTGAACGCGTTCATCGAAGGCCAGGAACAAACCGTCTTCACGCGCGCCGGCAATTTCACGCTCAATGCCAACGGCGATGTCGTGCTCGGCAACTCGCTGGGCGCCCGGCTTGAGCCGGCCATCAACGTGCCGCAGGAAGCGACGACGATTCGGATCAATCAGAACGGGCTGGTCTCGGTGCTCGTCACCGGCGCGACGGAATTTCAGGATGTCGGGCAGATCGAGATGGCGCGGTTTATCAACAACGCCGGCCTGCGGCAGTTGGGCGACAATCTCTATCGTCAGACCGACGCGTCGGGTCCGCCGATTCTGGGCAACCCCGGTCAGGACGGCATCGGCATCATTCATCAGGGCAATCTGGAATTGTCGAACGTCGATCCGGCGCGCGAGCTGATCGAGCTGATCCGCACGCAACGGGCCTTTGAGCTGAACTCCCAGTCGATACAGACGGCCGATCAGACGTTGCAAGTGATCAATCAGTTGAGGAGATAACGTGAGCCGGGGACTGAAGCGGCGCGACAATCGATAGTGACCCGTGGAGCGGGATGAAGACGGCGGAGACGTCATGATGAAAACGCGACGACGAGACAACATGCTGCGAATCAGCTCGGAAGCCGCGCCGCGGCGTGAAGCGGTGGCGCGCTCGGCGGCTTCGCCGCGCAACGTCTCCGTCAGACGACTGCAACGCACCGTTCCCTGGACGGCCGCGGCGCTGGCGCTGTCGGCCGTTTTTCCCTGCGCGATATCGCGGGCAGATGAGACGCGCGGCCCGAGCCTTCGAATCTGGCCGACGGCGGTCGTTTCGGGTGAGCAGGTCATACTCGGCGACGTGGCGGAGTGGAGCGGATTCGATGACGAGACGACGGTTCGAATGTCGTCGGTCGCGGTGCGGCTGTCGCCGATGTCGGGCGGCGAGACGCTGGTGGGTGTGGATGACATTCGTCGGGCGCTGAAGGATGCGGGTTTGAATATCGGCGCTGCGCGCATTTTCGGTTCTTCGCGCTGCCGCGTGACACGCATGTCGCCGCCGCGCGAGGCGCGGGCGACGGTGCGGCCGCGCGTAGCGAGCGAGCCGTCGCCGGCAAATGCCCCGCGCGAGGCGCGGAGTCTTCCGATTCACAGGCCGGCCGGTCCTCGATCGATCAGTGAGATGCGTCAGGCCGCATTGGATGGCTCGGACGATTCATCGCATTCCGGTGCGATGGCGGCTGGCGACTCGTCAACTCCCGTCGGCGACGACACGCTGGAAGCCGCGCTGCACCGACACATTGCGGCCGGCTTTTCACGCGATGAAGGTCGCGTCGACATTCGCTTCAGTCCGACTTCACGGAAGCTGCTCGCGACGATCGTGGGTCCGCATGAGCGCGTCGTCATTCGTGAGCGCGATCGCAAACGCATCGGGCTGGTGAGTTTTGATGTTTCGCTGGTGACGAGTGTTGAGGCGAGCGAGCTGCAGCGCAAAGGCTCGGCCGAAAGCGGCTCCGTGGTCTTGGCAGCCACCCGCACGGGCGAGAAGCGCGAGATGCTCATTTCCGCCGAAATCGCCCTGCTGCGCGACGTGGTCGTGGCGCGGCGACCGATCAACCAGGGCCAGCTCATCGCGGCCCGCGACCTGAAGCTGGAAGAGCGTCGCTTCGAACGGTCGGAAGAGATAGGCATGGTCGACATCGCGGCGGCAGCGGGGCAGGTGTGCAAGCGGTTCATTCGCGAAGGCGAGATGATCGACGCGCGCTCGATCGAGACGCGGCCGGTGGTGCGCCGAGGCGACGTAGTGCAGATTGTCGCCGGCGGCGGGGGTGTCGAGATTCGAACTTCCGGCCAGGCGCAAACTTCGGGCGCGCTCGGTGATGTCATCACCGTTCGGCGCGATGGTTCTCGGCGAAAGCAGGACTTGATCGACGCGACGGTGGCCGGTCCGGGGTTGGTGACGTATTCAAGCTCGCGCCAAATCGCGGCGCGCGGAGAGTGACTGATATGAAACGCATTCTAATCGCGGCGATGTTGATGTCGGCGGTTCCGCTCAGTGTCGCGGCAGCACAGTCTTCGTCGCTGTATCGCGCCTCCCGGGCGCAGGCCGCGGGATACGGCGGCAACGCCATGCTGGGCGGCGCGGCGAGCACGGGCGCGAACAATGGCGGCACGGAAGCGACATCGCAGCCTGCATCGACCAACGGCTCGAATGTTGATACAGGCCAGGCCGCCCAGAATACGCCGGCTGCGCAGAATGCGATTCGCATCAGTGCCGGTTCTTCGCCGGTGCCGTCGGCGCCGCGCAATCTCACGCTGATTCAGAACTCGCTGACGGCCGTCGCGCCGCCGGAGCCGACACAGGTGAAGGTGAATGATCTGATCGGAATCATCATCCGCCATCGCTTCCGGCAGCAGGTCGACGCCCGAATGCAGCAGAAGAATGAGTGGGACATTCAGACCAAACTGGACGCCTGGTTCCGCATTCACGATCGCAAGTGGCAGCAGCAGAACTTCACCGGCGGCAAGCCGGAGGTCGCGCTGCGCCATGAAAACGAAATGAAGAATCAAGGCCGCGCCAATCGGCAGGACATCGTCGAGACGCGCGTCATGGGCAAGGTGATCGACGTGAAGCCGAACGGCAATCTGATCATCGTCGGCGCGTCGAAGATCGCCTATGGCGATGACGGTCAGATCCTCATGCTCAGCGGCGAGATCAACAGCCGCGACGTCTCGCCGGATCGGACGATCCTGAGCGACAAGATTTACGATCTCGATGTGGACATTCGCAATACGGGCACGGTGTCGGATGCGATCAAGCGCGGCTGGCTGAAGGAAGTACTCGACGCGGTAAAGCCATTCTGACGCCGCGGATGAATTGAATGGAACGGCCGGCGGCAGTACGCCGCGGATGAGGGATGAACGGCCGGCGCGTCAGCGCACGGCGGCGATCGGCGAGATGATGATGAAGTGGATCCGAACAACTCGAAGCGCGGGACTGGCGGCGGCGATGAGTGTCGTACTCGCGGCATCAAGCACCGCCCCGGCGACGACGATCGGCGATGTCTCGCACCTGAAAGGCCGCCGGTCAAACACGCTGATGGGCTACGGCCTGGTCGTCGGTTTGGCGGGCACGGGCGACGGCGGAAAGTATGCCGCGTCGATCCGCCAATTGCAGGCCATGCTCAGCCGCTTCGAGATTCCCGTTACGCAGGCCGAACTGGCCGACACGAAGAACGTTGCGATCGTCTGGGTCGAAGTGAAGCTGCCGGAGAACGGCGTTCGCGAGGGCGACACGGTCGACGTGCAGGTCAGTGCCGTCGGCGCGGCGAAGAGTCTGGCAAACGGCCGACTCGTGCCGACGCCGCTGCAGGGGCCGGGTCTGGATCGCATCTTTGCGTTTGCGCAGGGTTCTGTGCGAACGCTCGATCCTAAACTCAAGACAACGGGCGTCATTACCGGCGGCGCGGTGCTCGAAGAAGACGTGATTCACAGCTACATCAACGAGTATTGGGAATTCACGCTCGTAGTTGAAGATGTTCACGCCAGCCACGCACTCGCGGCGTCGATCGCGCAGGCCGTCAATGAAGATCAGTCGGAGATCGGGCAGATTCGGCAACTGGCCCGGGCGATCGGCCCCAAGAATGTGGTCGTGACGATTCCGATCGAATATCGCTCGGCGCCGGCGGAGTTCATCGGGCGCGTCGAGGGGCTCGAGCTGCTGATGCCGCTGGGCGAGGGGCGCATCGTCATCAATCGGCGAACCGAGACGATCATCGTCGGCGAAGGCGTTGAGATGGGCCCGGCGGCGATTGTGCATGGCGGCATGACGATTCGCATGACGATGCCCGAGCCGCGCCCGACGGAGCAGAACCCGCTCATGACGGAAGCGTTTGCGGCGCCGATGGACACGGAGAATCGCGGGGGACCGAAGCTTCAGGAACTGGTCGACAAGTTGAACCAGCTCAACGTGCCGGCGCGGGAGATCATCTCGATCATCGAGAATCTGTACCGCACCGGGAAAATTCGCGGAAAACTGGTCTATCAGGAGTAGTGCCACTGTGGAGACACCGAGCGCGACATGGAGCATGACGACCCCCCGGCTGGCGATGGATGCCCGCCGAGGCATGGAGTCGCTCATGCCCGACCGATCGAAGGGCCGCGACGTGCTGCGCGAGCGCGTCGGCGAATTCGTCGGCAATGTCTTCTACGGCACGCTGATGAAGCAGATGCAATCCTCGAAGCTCAAGGGCAAGTACTTCCACGGCGGACGCGGCGAGGAGGTTTTCCAGGGGCAGCTCAACATGGAACTGGCGCGGCGCATGGGGCAGGCCGTCGGCGATCCGATCGCCGAGAAAATGTATGCCTCGTTCGTCCGAAACGAAAAAGGCAAACAGGGCGCTACGGCGGTAGACCGTTCAAGGCCTGCCGCGGCTTTTGAAATGAAACGGATCGATCAAAACGCATGAGCCACACGCAGACACCATCCCTGGCCACGGAACTCATCAATGTTCTGGAGCAGCTTTCCGGATTGCAGGATCGGCTGCTGTTGGCGATCGACGCCAAGCTGGAGGCCATGCGCCGTGCGGATGTCGCCGCGATGACGGCGTCGTCGCGGCGCGAGGCAGAGCTTGCGGCCGAGGCGGCGACGCTGGATCAGCGGCGCTGTCTGATCGCGGTTGATCTGAGCCGCGCTTTGGGCCTGCCGATTCCGCCGCGCGCTGAGAACGTATCGCTTCGAAGTCTCTGCGGTCGTCTGGAGGAGGAAGTCAGGGCGAGACTTACGCAGGCCGGCGACGTGCTTCGCGAGAAGATGCTGAAGGTGGCGGAGTCGAATCGGGTGGTCGAACTGGTCTGCCGCGAGATGCTGGCGCATTTCAAGACGGTGTTCAGCGCCTTTACGCGCGACGACGACGCGCCACGGAACTATTCGCCGAAGGGATCGATCGAGAGCCGCGGACAAATCGCGGTATTGGATGCGGTGGGATAAGCGATGGGGCTGACTTCGGCATTTGGAATCGGACGCAACGCACTGGCTGCGTATCAGGCGGCGCTGCAGGTCGCGGGGCAGAACATCGCCAACGTGGCGACGCCGGGCTACACGCGTAATTCGACGCAGCTCGCGGCGCTGGCGGGGCAGTCGATTCGCGCCGGACAGATGGGCAACGGCGTGCGCGTCATCGCCATCACGCGGGCCATCAGTGAATCGCTTCAGGCGCGGCTGCGAACGGCCGTTTCGGATCAGTCGTCAGCAAGCATGGAGCGAAACGGACTCGCGCGGCTCGAAGGCATTCTCGATCCGCTGGGCGACTCCAATCTCGGTTCGCTGCTGTCGGAGTTCTTCGGCGCAGTCAGTGATCTGCAGAGCCACCCGGACAGCGCCGCGACGCGCGGCATTGTCGTTAACACCGCCCATCGTCTCGCGCAGCGCATCCAGTCCATCCGGACCGATCTCGTCAACCAGCGCATCGACATCAATAAAGACATTGTCACGGCCGTCGGCGAAGCCGATCGGCTCGCGACGCAGATCGCCGACTTGAATACGCAAATCACGATCGCCGAAGCCGGCGGCACGGGTCCGGCGTCGGCCCTGCGCGATCAGCGCGATCAACTGCTCGGCAGCCTGTCGGAGATTTTCACCATCACGGTGCGCGAGCAGCCCAATGGGGCGGTCAACGTTTACATCGCCAATGAGTCGCTCGTGCAGTATGGGCAATCTTTCGGACTGAAGGCCGAACTCGTGGCCGGCGCGGACGGACTGCCGTCGGCGGAGGTTCGCCTGAAGCTGAACAACGGCCCGATCACGACGCCGAGCGGATTGATTGATGGGCTGATCACGGCGCGCGACACGCATAACGCCCTTCAGCTTGAGCGGCTCGATAAGTTGGCTGCCGGCATCATCCATGAATTCAACCGCATCCATGCAGGGGGGCAGGGGCTGGCGGCGTTTACGAATCTGACGGGCACGAACGGCGTTTGGGATTCGAGCCTCGCACTCAATACCGCGGGTAACGGGCTGGGCATGCTGCCGCAGAGCGGCTCGTTTTTCATCAATGTGCGCGACGCCAACACCGGCGCGGTCATCGCGACGCGACAGATCAACATCGATCTCGACGGCATCGGCGCCGATACGACGCTCGATTCGCTCGCGGCCGACATCACGGCCAATGTGCCGAACGTCACGGCGACCGTGCTGAGCAATGGCAAACTCCAGCTTTCGTCGGCGAGCGGCTACAGCTTTACGTTCCTCGACGACACTTCGGGATCGCTCGCGGCCCTGGGTTTGAATACGTTCTTCACGGGGACCGGCAGCATCGACATCGGCGTCAATCCGATCATCTCGGGCAATGTGAACTATCTCGCCGCCGCGCGGCCGATCGACAACCCCGAGCTGTTTTCGGGCGACAATGGCAACGCGATTCGACTTTCGGCCCTGCAGGACCTGGCGGTGGCGTCTCTCGGCGGCGTCTCGCTGAACGAACATTACAACTCGTCGATGGCACAGTTGGCGGTCAGTTCGTCGGCGGCTTCGGGCGCGGAGAAAGCGGCGAACGTCATTTTTGATTCGCTCACGGCTCAGCGCGAGAGCATCTCGGGCGTAAACCTCGATGAAGAGGCGGTGAATCTCATTCAGTTTCAAAGGGCTTACGAAGGCGCGGCGAGGTACATGCAGGTAGTGGATGACATGTTGAAGACACTACTCGGGCTGCTTCGTTGAGGAATAGCGCGGCAGGTCGCGGCCGACGCGCGGCATTGAACGTGGAAGGCACATGCTAAGATGAGCATCAGTTCGGCAGGATCATTATCGCGAATCTCGACGAGTCTGCGGACTTACACGCTCATTTCGCAGCTTCAGAGAAACACGCTGCAGATCTTTCAGGAAGAACAGCGCATCAGCTCCGGCCGACGGCTGCTTTCGGTCGGCGATGATCCGGTCTCCGCCGAGAAGATCGCCCGGCTCATCAAATCACTCGAAGGCCAGGATCAGATACTGACGAATCTTCGCACCGCCGACGGCTATCTCGCGGCGGCCGATACCGCCATCAGCGAAATACACGATCTGCTCAACGATGCTGCGCGCATCGCCAGCGAGCAGGCCGGCAGCATCCAAAGCACCGAGGAGCGCGCGGCGCAGGCATCGGTCATTGAAGGCATCATCGCGCAGCTGCAGAACATCGGAAATCGCCGATACCAGGGCCAATTCTTATTCGGGGGACGGAACATCACCTCGCTGCCGATCACCGACGCGGCCGGCCGGTCGACATTCATGGCCGATCAAGGTCATCGCCGCGCGGTGGTCGATCTCGCCGCGACGCTACCGTTCAATCTGACGACCAGCGAGCTGTTCGGCACGCGCGAGAGCGTGGTCGGCGGGAATGTCGCTTTTGACGTGCAATTGAGCAGCGGCGGACGCATCAGCGAGCTGTCCGGCGCGAATGGCACGGGCGTGGCACTCGGTCGGATCGAAGTGACGGAGACCGGCCCGAACATCGCGTTCGCGGTGGATTTCACGGGCGCCGAGACGGTCGGCGACATTATCGCGCGATTCAACGACGCGGCGGCGAGCGCTGGCAGCGGACTCACCATGGCGATCAATCCGGCTGATGGTGCGACGCTGCGCATCACGCCCCCCGGCGGCAGCGGCATCAGCGTGACCGATGTTGGCTCGAGCACGACGGCTTCGGACCTGGGCATCAAGCAGACGGTCGGCGCGGGCGTGAATCTCGACGGGCAGAATCTGAATCGCCGCATGACGCTGACGACGCAGTTGAGCGATCTGGACCCCGGCGGCATCGCGCTGTCGAACGGACTGACGATCACGAACGGCGGCGTCACGCGGACGGTCAGTTTCGCCGGCGCGACGACCGTGCAGGATGTTCTGAACGCGATCAACAATTCGAGCACTCACGTTCGGGCTCGGATCAACGATGCCGGCACCGGCTTTGAAATCGAAAACCTCGCCGCGGGGACCGTGCTGACCATCGGCGAAAACGGCGGAACCGATGCGGCCGTACTCGGCTTACGCACGCTTGACGGCTCGACGCTTGTTTCGCGGCTGAACGGCGGCCGCGGCATTCATCCGATCGATGGCAACGATCTTCGCATCACGAATGCCAACAGCGTGACTTTCGATGTCGATCTGAGCGGCGTCGTCACGGTGCAGGACATCATTAATGCCATCAATACGGCATCGACGGCCGCCGGCGCGGGCGTCGTCGCCGACATCGCGCCAAACGGCGCGGGGCTGCGGCTGACCGGTCCGGCCGGCCCGTCGCCGATCACGGTGACGAGTCCGAATCCGCCGCTGTCGCCGGTGGCGCAGGAACTGGGACTGAACGCCGTGGGTTCTTCGACGGCGCTCGACGGCGCGCCGATCGGCGGCTTCACGCAGTCAGGGCTTTTCAGCGCCCTTTATCGCCTGCGCGATGCGCTGCTGAACGATGACGGATCGGAAATCACGCAGGCCGGCAGCCAGATTAACGAGGCGCAGCGCCGCATCGCCAACGTGGCGGGACAGACTGGGGCGCGCTCGCGCGACATGCGTTCGCGCGTCACGCAACTCGAAGACGCGGTTGCGGCGACGAATGTGCTGCTATCGGAGCTGCGCGACGTGGATTTTGTCGAGGCGGTGGCGAAGTTCCAGCAGGCACAGACATCGCTTCAGGCGAGCCTGCTGACGGGTTCGCAGACCATGAATATGTCGTTGTTGAATTTCCTGCGATGAGTTTGTCGCGGGCGGCGGTGGAACAATCGGATCGGAACGTCCGAGGGCGCGTGCGGCAGGGAGCCGCGGGCGCGAGCACATGCAGGACGGTCCCTTATATCGGCCGCGGAGAATGCGGCGGGAGCACGGTGATATGATGATTCAGACTTCAAGGTTCGGAGGAATCGAAGTAGACGACCAGCGCTTTCTGAATTTTTCGCGCGGGATTCTGGGCTTTCCGGATGATCGCGAATACGCGCTGATCCAGACCGGCGAAGACAGCGCCTTTTACTGGATGCAGGCCGTGCATCGACCGGAGCTGGCGTTCGTCGTGTGTGATCCGCGGCTCTTCGTGCCCGACTATCGAATCTCGATCAAGAGCGAAGACCTCGCCCAGATCGGGCTGGCCGATACGAGCGGCTCGCAGGTCTTCGTGATTGTGAACAAGGTCGAGGACATGCTGACCGGCAATCTGCAAGGCCCGCTGGTCATCAACGTGGCGACGCGCGTGGGCAAGCAATTGGTGCTTTCCGACAAGCGATATTCGACGCGCCATCCGCTCATGCGGCTGGGCGCCCGGCAGCCGCAGCGAACAGTCAGCAAGACGGCCTGAGGCGGGCCTGTTTGTGAACTCCGTCCGTTGGCCGGCCTAAGATTCTCTTGGGGCTTTCGCGAGGGCGATCGCCGAGAAGGAGGGTTTGCCGCGGATTTCATGGAAGAGGTGAGTACGATGTCAGGACGACAATCACAGGCTTGCGTTGACGGCGGTTTGCGTCGGCGCGGTTCAGGAGGAACCCACCATGTTGGTGCTATCGCGTCTGCGCGATGAGACAATCATGATCGGCGACGACGTGGAGATCACGGTCGTCGACATTCGCGGCGACAAGGTGCGCCTCGGCATTACCGCGCCATCGCATATTCCCGTGCATCGCAAGGAAGTATACGAGGCCATCAAGCGGGAAAACCGCGCCGCGGCGAACATCAAGCCCGAAGACCTGCCCGGAGCCGGGCCTTCGACGGGCGGAAAACCTCAGGGCGGACCGGGCAGGAAGCAGGACAAAGACAACCCCGACAAAGGCAAGTAGGCCCGGCGCCGAACGCGAAGGATCGCGACTCGGCAGTACAACCGAGGCGGTGCATGGTGCCGCAGGTCATTCACGGAGGAATGCGTCATGACGCGCATTAACACCAACACGGCCGCTCTGACGGCGGTGCGGAATCTGTCGAGATCGCAGCAGTCGCTGCAACTCTCGCTCGAACGGCTCTCGACCGGGCTTCGCATCAACCGCGGGGCCGACGATCCGGCCGGTCTGATCGTCTCGCAAAATCTGCGATCCGAGATCGAATCAGTCCGGCAGGCGATCTCAAACTCGCAGCGCGCCAGCAACGTCATCGCGACGACCGAAGGCGCGCTCGACGAAGTCGCCAACCTTCTGAATGACATCAAGAGCCTCATCATCGAAGCCGCCAACGACGGCGCGGTCTCCGAGGATGAAATTCGCGCGAACCAGCTTCAGATCGACGACGCCATCAACTCCATCACGCGCATCGCCAATACGACGACCTTCGCCGGGCGCAAGCTGCTGAACGGATCGCTCTCCTATATCACGAGCGGCATCAACGCCGGGCACATCACCGACCTCAACATCAACAAGGCCCAGCTCGGCACGGCGCCCTTCGTGCCCGTCGAGATCAACGTCATTCAATCGGCGCAGCACGCACAACTGGTCTTTCCCGTGTCGGCCCTCGGTGCTTCGGTCACACTGGAAATCGCCGGAAAGAACGGCGTCGATTCCATGCCGCTCCAGTCCGGCCAGACGGCCTCGCAGATACTTGCGGCCATCAACAGCAAGACCGACGCCACCGGCATCAGCGCCACGTTTCTCAACGGAAATCCCGCGTCGGGCGTGGTGCTCACGTCCGTCGATTTCGGCAGCGATGCCTTTGTCAGTATCCAGGAGATCGGCGGCGACGGATCCGTCGAGTCGCTGTTCACCGATATCGACGGCAACACGCGCCAGCGCGACATCGGCCGTGATATCGCCGCGACGATCAACGGAGCGGGAATCATCGGCAAGGGACTGAAGCTCGCCATCAACAACAGCTCGCTCGGTATTGATCTGCGCGTGCAGGAGGCCTTCAACACCAACGGTTCGACGACGACATTCGCCATTGCCGGCGGCGGCGCGATCTTCCAGCTCGGGCCGGGCGTCGATACCAATCAGCAGGTGAACATCGGCGTGCAGTCGGTCGCCGCCACGCGGCTGGGCAACGCGACGCTTGGATTCCTGCAGGAAATCACCGATTCGGGACCGTTTGCCCTTACCAAGGGGCAGGCCTCGCGCGCGGCACTCGTCATCGAGGAAGCCATTCGACAGGTCTCGGTCATGCGCGGGCGCCTCGGTGCATTCGAGAAGAATACGCTGGAGACCAACGTCAACCAGCTTTCGATCACGATGGAGAACCTGACGGCGGCCG